>CAYRVL010000008.1:0-29237 GCA_964427665.1 uncultured Fluviicola sp.
TTTTTTTACTTCTTGAAATTGTATTTCGTTTCAATCATCTTGGCCGGATCTGGTAAGTTTCCTGGAAGACCTGCAAAACGAGAAACAATCTGCCAGATTTTATGATCTTCTTTCTCACCCCATTCATAAGCCGAAGCATCACGCTTGTAGTAACGATCTCCTTCATCCGATGCCCAGATATTCAATAAATCTTTAAACGAGTCTACAGCACCCCCGGTTGAAAGCGCAGAATTCATACTACCAATCGATAAGGTATTTGAAACCATTTGAAAAGGGTTAAATGTTTGCTCTTCCTGTTGTACTGAAATTAATAAATTCAACATGTGAAGCTTGGCGTAGTTCTGCATGTGAAAGCCATTACCGGTTCCATAAATAGTTTGGTTATCCGAAATCCATGGAAGATTAGGTAACGATGTGGTATTTCCAATTCTCGAAAAGATCTTATCTTCTGTAGGATCAAATCGGAAATCTGCTACGTTATCATCATCCTCATCAAACCAGATTGATTTAATTAACATTCCCATCATTATCTGCATACCTACAGTAGCAAGCAACTGATACATTCCTCTTACAGCTTGTGGGCTATAAGAACGAAGTGCCCAGAACTTACCTTTTCTTTCATACGCTTCTTGAAGCAACACAATTGCTGACAAGTAAGTACCCATTTCCAAACGTTTTTGGTTAAGGTTTTTTCTTCGAGACAATCGTACTTTACCTTGACGCAAATCAGCTTTTGAAACAGTTGCTTGGAATCGATCCATTGCCATGCCGGTAAAGAATCGCATCATTGTGAAAGCAATTTTTCCAACTAAATGGCGACTCACTTCAGCATCACTTAAATTACCAGATACCCCAATGTTTTTAATAAGTAGTGAATCGTGAGTGTCCATCAACTCTTTGATTTTTTTTCCTAAAACAATGTTGCCTGAATTGTCATAAGAAATCGACCATTCTTGCGGAACTCCACTCTTTGTTTGAATTTTCCCATCAACTAATTCTACAGCTTCCCACAATGCCATTCGCTTACCGCCGATCTTAAATTTATTTGCATGCATCAACGCATAGATCTGATGAACCGGTACAGAATCATTCAAATACTTGCGGTCCGCATAAGCCCAGTTCCCTGTAGCAATATCCTGTTGTACAGTATTCGACCCACGCATTCCTGCTTCTTGTTTTGTACGTCCCGGAATTGCATCCAAAACACTCAACAATTGCCATTCAACTCCTGGATTTTCTTTACTGTATCGAGAAGCAGCATACGCTCCAATTACTTGAGCGGATTTATGACGAGTAGCTGCTAAGTCGGCAAACGAATATCCTCCAACGTCCAAAGCTTTTTTCCATAATTGAATTTTACCACCAAGGTAGTTACGCAACGATTTAATAGGATCGATCGCAAAAGACATCCAAGACAATCTTCTCTGTAAAGCACTGACAGCTTTACTCATTGTAACCGTAACCGCAGTAGGAGCCCATTTAGCAGGAACCAAATTTTGTCCATCAATAAAACGAGCAATCATACGATCGATTTGATTCAAACGACGATACTCATCTGGGTTAGTAGTCAATTGTTTGAACTTAACAATACGCTCCCATTTAGTCAACGTAGACTGCGGCATCATCATAGACTTCATACTACGTTGCAATGAACGAGCAACGGAACTCTTTTTGCGTCGAGTTTTGTATTCTTCTACCGAAGCTACGCGTTGCATTACAGAACGTACAATGTTTGTACTAACGTCCATTTTATTTATGCGGAAATTACCGGCTATAGGATGAGCAAAAGTCTTGTAAGGATCTTCTCGCATCACATCGGTATTTGCATCTACTACATAATCATCGGCAGCACCATAAATAAACTCTTTAGCTCGCAATGCTTTTCGTCTAAAGTAATCGCGGTCGTATTGCTCAACTTCCCCTTTACGGAATGAAGGAAACTCCATGTACAATCTTGCACCTCTAGGAATAGTTTCATCAATATCAAGCTGTGCGTTTTTCACATAGTCCAAAGCATTCCAAATATCACGCTCTTCATTGAACAATTTTTTGTAATCAGAGTTGATATACTTTCCATCTTTTGCAGATGCCGGATTCCCAGGAATAAAATCTTTTGGTAACCAGTTTCCTTTGTTGTCAATGTTTGCCAAAACCAATTGACCATTTACAACGGTATCGCGATAAATCTTTTGAGTACGATACTGATCCTTAACCTCACGACTCCAGTACTGCATGGAAGGAACTACCGGAATACCATCCAATACCAATACACCACTTTGAATAAACTGAGACGGCAAAGTAGGCATATTTAAAACCGCTTTCTTTTCAAACTCTTGAAATCCATCAGGTCTAGTAGTTTGCCAAGCCGCCGACTTACGATAACCTTTAGTAGGCACCATTGAACGAGTCGTTAAATTGTACTTTAAAATGTAATCGTCTGCATAGTGGTTACGCAAAAACCATTCGGTGAATTCACCATAGTTATCAACTTGCAACATCTTCTCCAAAATAGGAGCGTTGTAATGGATCAACTCATTGAATACTTCACCATCTACAATAGAATCATCTATTGAAGCTCCAACAACTTTAGCCAGCAATTCATTTTCGAAAATTTCCAACACTTCCGCATTCCCTTTTATATGATGTAAGAATTGTTGAGTATATGCTTCAGTTGGAATAGTCTGAGTCATTTCAGCCAGAGCATCATCTATCTCTTTTAAACGAGTCAATTGTTCTGGAGACAACCCCAAATTGTTTTGCTTGTTGGCAATCTTATTTGCAAAATCCAAAATGAACTGTTGTTCAAATTCAGTAAGCGGTCTCATATAACCTTCTCGTATTAAAGAATGGTACATTCGAGAATCCTGTTTAGATAAACCGTTTACTGTAAGCATGCGATCACGAATAGAATTGATCTGATTTTGAATACGTAAAATTTCAGCTTGCTTTTCGGAAGACATTTGAGATCCATCAACAATATTGTTTTCATCACGAGTAGTTCGAATCAAACTATACATTTGTTCGTACAACGGTTCCAAATCGTAGATCTTTTTATTGGCTTCGTTCAATGCGGCCATGATCTCTTTACGTTCTTCTCTTAAAGCATTCCGTCTCTCATAATGCTCATCAGAAACTTTCACCATTGTATTTGAACGCAGGTAACTAGCAATCTCTTCATTGTATTGCGGATCTGTTGGATCCATACGTTCATTCAAATCTTCAAAGAATGTATTGAACGCAGCTTCAAAAAGCATAGGTGTTTCAGTCATTTCATAAAACTCCTTTGACTTCTCACGAAACTCTGTTAATATCTTGGCAATCTCCAATTCTTCCGGATCTGTTTTCATTTTACCATTGGCATCATACAAAGAAGCCAACATACGGTATTCGGTCCATGTATCAATAAGTGCTTGTCGATAATCGGGATCGTTTGGCGTTACAGCAAGATTAGAATTGATCAAGTTCATTCTACTGAATAAAGCATCCTGCAATTCTTTTGCTTTTTCACCAGCTGGAGAATCAAATAATTCATGAAGCTTGTAAACCTCATCCGTATAATCACGGTTCATATAATCTTTTTCGAATTGCTCCAGATCTTTTTTGGCAGCATTTAAAGCTTTGCCAGATTCCTTAGTATTGTTCAGCTTATGAGTAGTCAAAGCGTTCTCAACGTTCTTTCTTAAAATGTCCAGATCATGTCTCCATTTCACAAAGTTGGACATGAATTCATACACTTCAAATGGTTCCACGCTCGTCTCATTAACGGTTCGAGTAACTATAGAAACCTGTTTAATGCGATCACCAAAACCACCTTCTCCAAAAAATGTATTATCAAACCCGGCTTTTTTAAGTAACGGTTGCAAACCACTTAAAAACTCAGACTGACGAGCATTAATGTTACCATTCATTTCTTTGAAAGTATCCTTCATCGTATTAAAGAATGTAGACAACAATGGATCTTGATTCAGGTTGTAGTTTTCTAAGAATCCACTAAGAGCACTTCCTACATTCAAATCTCCAGCTTGTCCAAAAATGATTCGAGCAAAAGTCTCTTTACTCATTGTATGACCACTCTGTTCAAACAACTGTAACTGATTCATTCGACGTTGTTCTTCAGCAGTCATAAAACCATTTTGCTTACCTTGAAGAGTTCTTAATTCAGCACGTTCAGAAACAGTCATTCCGTACAAAGCATTGTGACTACTTTCATACGGACCGGTCATTCCCTTCTGTTGGTAATAAGCCATTTCATCTTTCAACTGCTGAATGACTTCGGTATTTTGATCAAGAAAGTTTTGATACAACAAATCTACAACAGCTTCTTGTTGTAAAGCATTTACTCTTGACAACAAATTGTTTATTTGAGACAGTTCTTTTCGAAGATATTCTTCAAAGTATCTGGTACCGGTAACTGCAGGAATAGCAGCCAACCATCTTGTGTACTGCTGCGACCATTGTTGTAATAAGTTTTGCAATCCCAAAGTAGAATCAAAAAACATATCGGATCTGCGATCACCAACGTTTTCCAGGTAATCTACTTTTTTACCGAACACATTAGTCATTACTTTAATCTCACCGATCGTACTGGCAAATGAACGGATAATTGAATCTATTCGAGCAGACTCACTATCTATAGTTTCATTAAGAGCGGTTAAAGGTGTCGTGTCTTTTTTGGAATTGGTGTATGCCAAGTTACTCAAAGTCTTTTTGACTTGTTCCAATAAACCAGAAGAACCGTCTGTCACCAAAGTTTCAGCAGCCAAACGATAAACTGGATCATCACTTTTCATTACAGAAACTTGTTTTGAAACAATGTCGTAGTATTCGTCAATGATGTTCTGAACAACTTCTGCTTTTGAGTTTCGAATACCTTCTTCAAGCTTATCGTACTCAGTCATGAACATTTCAAAATCGTTGGAGTTTAAAAACTCATTATCCAAAACGAACGACGTCCCTTCATTAATCATCTTAGCCAGTTCAGCCAAAGTGGTTTTTGGAGAAAGCTTCGATACATTTGCTTTTACACCAAACATCTTTCTTAAAAACTGACGGATCTGAAATAAAAGCTCCTGAATAAAAGAACTGTTTGTAGGATTACGGAACTCATCTTGCAAAGCCATTACAATAGCTTCTTCTTTGTATTCATCGGAATCTTTTTCCAATTGATCCTCTAAAGCCAAACGTTCAATAATCTTGTTGGCTGTAGGATGAGATTGAAACTGTTCCCACAATGAATCAAATAAAGGTCGGTTAGAATTGGCCAGAGACTTTACTACAGGATGCGAAAACTCATGAAATGTAATCTCCGGAGTAACATATCCATCAACAAAATAAACTTTCCCCTTAACAAAAAATGCAGGACTATCTTTTGCATTTTTTCCAGGATGAAGCTTTTCAAACTCGTTCTCAGAAATCAAAACATAATCAACACCCAATCGCTCAGACAAATCATTTGCATAAGCCATTGCGGTTTTGTTGTTTGTAGCTTTAATGATCCCTTCAATCGTTGATTCGTTATATATCGAAACAAGATCCTCAAAAGTCATTTCAGTACCAATGCTCAACTGTTCAATGATTTCACCTACCGGTCTAATTTTTCCATGGTGTAGATAATCATAGTATGCACGATGAGAACCTAAAAGAGCCACGTTCTCAGACATGGCTTCTTTCAATTCTTCACTGGCATGATTATTCTCAAAGTTTGCAATCTCTTTTTCAGACGGTCTGAGAATAGGAGTTCTTTCAAATAATTTTTCAGAATCAAATTCATTTGCGTTAAGTGCCGCTTCCATATAGGAAGCTATCGCTTGAACCGGATCCATACCGTTTTCAATTTTTTCTTGAACCCATCGGTTATTCGGATTAATACATGAACTCATATTACAAACAGTTTTTCAAAAGATTAAGAGTACCTACTTTATGTTCCTCTAAGCTACGATTAATTGCGTTAATCAACTCAGATTTTGTTTGATACTTCGAAGGGTAACGCTTCATAAAAGTATCTACAAATTTATTCAATTGATGAGGAGGCAACCAGTTTTCAACACTGTAGTTTTCAATAAACAACAAGTTTTCTTTCATGTTCTGGCTTTCACGCTGATTAGTATTTTTCAAATAGTGTTTAAAGAATACGTCGCGGTAATTCTTAACAACCAGTTCAAACGTGTACGCTACAGCATTATTCCCTACAGCAATCAACGACTGCTCTCTACCCAAAGAAACCAAAGCATTAATCACTTGATCCCGGAAATAATAGTTCTGTCCAATACGACGATTGTTGTTTTTCAAATACTCAGTAAACGCTTTCTCCATCAACTCAACTCCCTTTGTTTGGATTTCAGAATCCGGAAGTGCAGAGATTTGATTTCGTACATCTTCACCAATATTACTGTAGATTTCATTGAAAGTATTGTTACCGGTAATAGGAGATTCCACAACAAAGCGAGGGGATCTTTCAAATGGAACTCCAACATAATGTTTCATTCCTGATTCAAATACCGGTTCAAACACGTAATTGTAGTTCTCCAAATAACTCTTCGCCATTTCATCCATACCTGTAGAAGCAGACAATCTTACAGTCGCTCCCCCGGCCATGATTTGCTGTAGCAAAGGAATCATTTCTTTTTCAAAAGTTTCAATTACCTTTTGCTCGTATTCTTCTTTTCTAAATCCAGAGTAAGCGTTCTGTGAAACAGAAGATCCAGCAACAAACACTGTATCATTTTTTGTAAACGACGTGTTATTCAACTTATCAGAATACATTTCACTGTTTTTCAAAAACTTCTTAATCTTCTGAACATTTGATACATAACCTTTATTCAAAGGATCTGCAGAAACAATTACAGCTTTGTTTGACTTTTTAGCCATGTTGTCATACATCAATCTGTTACGTTTACTCAATTCTGTACCAACCAATGCAGTAATATTTAAACTGTCTCCGATCGATTCTCCCAAAGTACGAGCAAGTTCTTTAGGAACGGATCCAGTATTGTCAACATTCAAATACTTGTTCAATAACTCATCAAGCAATACTTGATCAGAAGGATTTGACATTTCGATTTTTGTATTTGGAAGCAATACTTTGTCATAAGGCATTTCAGATAACAGTTGAATAAATTCCTCAAGCTTATCCGCGTTTTCGTTGAACACTTTTGATGTGTACAATGCTTCTTCCGGATTAACAAATTTCACCTTTTTAGTAAAAGCATCGTCCACTTGTTCAACAACTTTCGCTGTAGCCAATTCCGTAGTAGTGTAATTAATACCACGAGATCTGGAACCATACATCTTGTTATCGATCACTCTAGTAAAGGCTGCATGATACTGTTCAAGCAACTGACTGTTTTGAGAAATCGATTTGTTACGCTTAATTGCAGCAGTCAAAATATCAGCCTGCTTCAATGATGCAAACAACTTCTCAGAAGCTTCGGAATTCAAAATGATGTCACGCAAAAACATTGGATTTCCAATACGAGCAAAGTCGTATTTCACTCCACGATTTAAACCGGTCTGCATCAAAGCAAAGTGAGTGAATGTATCTACGTTGAAGAATGAAGCAACATCTTTAGAAGGATGATTTGCCAACTCTTCCAGGTTCTCTTTGTATCGAGATAGTAACTCTGGGTTATTGTTCAATGACGGGAAGAAGATATTAGACTTTCTACCGTTATTATCCCATCGCAAATCATTAACCAAATCGTAATCCCCAAGTTCCGGGTATTTTGATTTCAATTGCAAAAAGATTGGTACTAAACCAAACTCTTTGTCAAACATAGCTTCTGGGTTTCTGCTACGGAACAATGCTGCTTTTCTGTATAAAGCCATGCGATGAGATTCCTCACCGGCCAAAGCATTAGAGTCATTTGCCTTGTCAAACATGTACAACTCTTCTATAACTTGATCGTAAGGCTTATTAGAATACTCGTCAACCAAATTGTTGTACTCCAACAAATAGGCAATGAAGTTTTTAGCCTGGTCATGCGTTGGAGAAAAGAAACGAGATACCGCAGCGTGCTCTGGAGAATATCCGATCTCTGTAGCAACTCCCATTACAGGGTTATAATATACTGTAGGAGCTTGTGTTTGAGTAGAAACAAAGTTTTTAAATCCTTCTATATCTTGTTTAGTACCTAACACGTGGGTTTGATCTGAGTCTCTTACAACATGCGTTGTATTCTCCATATTGGAATAATCTACACCAATCAAACCATCGTTATCTTGATTTTGAGCTAGTATATCTCTTGCATCTCGTGTACCACTTGGAGAATCCCACCCTGGTTTTAGTCGTCTTCTCATGAATTTTACACGAGATACAACCAGTGGGTTTTTTATATTAATTAGAGTTGGAATAACTGTTTTTTCACCCTTATCATTAATAGTAGCAAAAGACTCAGCATATTCAAGATTAGCAAAAAATATAGCCCCTGAACCATACTCTTCATAAACATCTACTTTATTAAATTGTTCTAAAGGTCTGTTTGTACCATGATAAACAATATCCTTTACTTTACTCTCAGGAAATATAGTATCAAGATATTTAGAATATTGTTCTGGAGTGCCAACACTACTTAATTCAGGATTCAATTTAAATAGATCTAACACAGCTTGATCAACAGCATTATCGTTTTGAACAAGATTACCTCTCAACTCTTTAACGACTTCGACCAAAGCTGTAGGATGCATACCTTGACCTCGCGCTGCAGATTTTCCTGCATAAAGAAGTGTAGCATTATCTAGTTTCCCTTGATTAATTTGATTTAAAATCCACTCTCGCTGTTCTTGTTTTCCTGCAAACTCTTCAACTTCTCCTTCCGAGTTTAGCCATTGAGCATAACCAGTTAATAACCATTCTTTATAAGCTTTTACAGCAGTTGGGATATCTCGAACTTTAACTGTATCGCCATAACCAGCCTCGCTAAAAGGATTTCCAAAATGCTCATTGAGTTTTGCATCAGTCGTTCTCATAGTGTTTACACCCTCTTTAGTATAAACAGGTCTCGTTTTTAAATCACCTTTCCATTCCCTTGAAGTATCAATACTTAAATTAACACTGTTTTGAACAACATCATTTTCATAAGAAATTTCAATACCATTGAACTCTTGAGTAGGTACCAGATTAAACGATACCGGTTTTCCATCTTTGTCAATAATAGTTTTGGTATTCCCGGAGTAAACGGCATTCTGGTAAATGAACCAAACAAAGTCGTTCTTATAATTGCTTCGTAGAACTTCCATCATCACACCTTTCAATTTAGGAAGTGTCATGGCTCTACGAGTAAGTGAGGTATTGTTTCGGATCTCAAATTGACTGTCAAATAAATGCGCAATTGTTTCGTCATTATTAAACGCTCCTAAATGCGTATCATCTATCATTTGGTAATAAGCGTCCGCACCGAAATAAGAAATCATTGGCGTCAATCTCAAATACTTATCACGGGCATCCAATCGCTCACTGGCATCATTCATCGTACTAATTTTTTTAGTATCGAACTTCAACAAGTTTGTAAGCGAAGTGATTTCATTTGCAATATTCTCAAAGTGCAAGTACTCTGAAAACAACGCCACATCGTCTGCAGTCATATCATCAATTGACTTTTCGGAAAGCGTTTGAATTTCTTCAGCCGAAAATGAACGATCGGAAATCTTGTGAATCAAAGTGATGTCATGCCCTTCTTTATAGCCATTCTCCGCATACCATATCTCACCATAATCAACAGATAGATCTGACAATGCCATACGACGAGCAATGGCCGGAGTATAGATTGTACGATCCATTTCCAAATTAGAATAAGCTCCATTGTATGCTTGTTTGGATCTGGTGTATTGACGAACCAGTGGGTGTGTAGATAAATGAACAGCAGTCTTCAATGGAATCCCTGCCATAACCATCGCCAACAATACTGGAGTATTCTCCTTGTTACCTTCAATCAAGAAAATCCAAGCATCTTTAGCAACGTCCACATAACCGTTGATCAACTGAGAAATCAAATCCGAAATTTCTTTGTCCTCCTGATTATACTTTTCTCCAAACTTGATCAACCCTTTATTCGTATTCGTAGGAAGATTGGAAGTTTTCTTAGCATAAGTTTCTAAAGTTGAAAAAGCATCGTCAACTTTTTGCATATCCCAAGCTTTAACACCTTTCTTGTCTCCATTAGAATAAGGAATACCTCCAGGATTTTCCAAATATCCTTTTACGATATTGATCGCGCTTTTAATTTCAGCAGCTTCATCTTTTCCGATTCTGGAAACTGTACCATCAACTGTAGTGAACAATGCATGGAACGTTGCAGAGATTGCAGCAATACCCAAAGAGTCTTTACCTACGGAGTTTTCTTGGTGCTTGAATAAGTTGTACTCATACCCCAATACTTCTGAAGGACTAACTCCTTTCCGAATAGTAGAATTTAAACGTTGACGTTTATCATATTGAATATCTGTGTTGATAGGTCTTTGTGAAATTTCTTCGGCCATTCCTTGAGCATCTGTAACAGTGTTTGGAGTAACCAACATTTTCAAATTTTTCGGATCCTGAATACGATCCAAAATCAAATTGACAAATCGGTTCTCAATTCCGGAAACAGTCTTCCCTAGATAATCAATTTTTGCATGCATGTATTTTTCATTTGCATCCTTTAGTTTTTTCTGCAAACGATCGCGCTCTGCATTGCTTTTCGTAAAATATTCTTCAACAGAACCTTCTGGAAAGTTCTTGCGAATATTCATTTCGATATCTGCGTTCTGCTCTTCAATCTTTTCGTTTACCTCATTCAGTTTATTCATGTACTGAGTGATAAACCCTGTTCGCTCTTTATAGCTGTAAGAAGCAAAAAGACCTTCCTTTTTGTGAGCTTGATTCAACAAAGTGTAAAGTTGCTTACGGTACTCTGTCAATGGTTCAATAATACCATTTTTAGAAGAGTGAAAAGCAACAAGCATATCACGAATTTCTTTTTGAAGAGAATAATATTTCGATCGGTCATCGTACAGTTTATCAAGATCCTTTTGAGATTGTTTAATCTCATCCCACAAAGTATCCACTTCTTTTTTCAATTCATCTTTTGACTTCTTGGAATCAGACTTGGAAACTTCATGAACCTTACCGTTAATGTAAGCCATGCTTTTAAACATGGTGTAAATCTTATCAATGTCGTAATCGGATCCAGCTTGAGCAACAATTTCCGCAGGAAGAATTACTACCGGTCCGGCGTACTTCGGCAAGAACTTTTTAATAGTAGCTCCCATCAAAGCGTTTGGTCCCTGAGTAGGAATACGTACTCCGGCCACTGATAAAACGGATTCATTCTCTTTACGGAAGTTTTCATCTTCCATCATTTCATTTAGTCGATCCAAAGACTTGTCATGATCAACTTTACCATCTTCGGTAAATACTCGAATCTTTTTACCATCAGTATGCTTTAGCAAAAGCAATTGTTCGAAATCTCCTTGCAGAGAAATCATCACTTCCATCAATTGAGTTTTGACAGCAACCTCATCTTTATTAGTAACCGGTTTGCCATTGGCATCTACTCCATGGAAGAAACGTAAATTGTTTGAACCGAATCGCAACTTATTTTCCTGGTCACGAACTTCGGTTAAATCAAAACCGTTTGCGTTCAATAATTCAAACATTGCTCCAGAGACTTGAACCAAAGCTTCACCTTTTACTTTCAATCGACGAAGCTTTTTATCAACCATGGTGATCAATGCTTTTTCAATAGCAGCGGAATGTAAAGACAATGACAAATCTGAAATCAACTCATTTGTTTGAGGATCGATAATTGCTTCAATTTCTTCAGCCAACAATTCCTTTTCCTCTAAAGCTTTTTTCAAGAAGTCTTTGATCTTGGCAGAACTACCGCGATAAAAGTTTGTATTAGGATCAATACTCAATCCTAAGTCTTCACGCAATTCATCAAAGTAATATTCTCTAAAATCGTACAAAGCCGAATTGTAATCTGTGCGCCATTGAGCATCTGAATTTTCGGACAACAACAAAATGATTTTACGAAGCTGAGTAGGCAAAGATACTTTGCCCTTATACCCCTCTGCTAAAAACAACTGGTTCTTCAAGAAACGAGTATGGATTCGGTTGACCGTAAACTTGAAATTAGGATCTTCATTGATTTGACGGTTGTTATCGTAGAACATATCGCGGTTACCAACAAATTCTTCTCCTTCAATTGTTACAGTCTGCATTGTTGCAAGCTTTGAACCAGTTCCCATAGTAACGTAATCCAAACCTTGCTCCATCATTTTTTCATGAAGCTTTTCAATTTTACTTCCTCCTTTGATCATGTTTGGAATTAATGGCACCAAAGAGTACTTATGGAAAGCGATCGGTGCTACAGGCATAACAGAATTTTCCGCAGTTACATGACCGTAGTACTGGAACTTTCTTACAGGGAATGTAGCATACGCCTCTTCCATAGTGACAGATTCTCCAGAAATCATTTTCTGGTAAAGCGTTTCTTGTTGATCACTCCATTCATCGGACGATTGGTTAAGTAAACGGTAAGCATCAAAACTAATGAAACCTTGTCCATCGGCTTCATCCATTCCTTCATACGCTTTTGTTTCTTCCACTCCAACAACGTCACGGTAGTACTCTAAGTAATCGGAAACAGTATTCTTATCTTCAATAACTCCAGTGTTCAGATATCCATCATACTGACGTGGTTTATACCCTTTGCTATAGGCAAAAGGATAAGCCTGTTCACTATTCAAGAATTTCAACCATGCTGAATCATTACGGAAACCTTTACCTGTAGAAATCAATCCGGCCAGACGCTTATGGAAATCTTCTCCTTGAACATTGTAGTTTGATAAATCTCCAAGAAAGAATGTTGAGTATGCCAAGTTTTGATAGAAATCATTCAACCAGTGCGTTTGAATTAAACGCTTGCGAGCATCGTCATACCCTTCATCTTTGGTAATCTTTGCTTTGTTCACCAAACTTTCCGGAATGTTCATTGACATCTTACGAGTGTAAAGACCATTTGATTTCTTCTCAGCATATTTTTTTAAATCGTTTTCGATACGCTCCAACAATTCAGGATATTCCTCTTTTAAAATGTCCATCAAGAAGTTTGGATCTTCCAGCTTAAATAACTCCAAATCCTTTTTCACTTTTTCAGAAAGAATATCTTCAAACTGTTGCCAGGATTTTGCACGATTCAAAATTTTAGGATCTCCAATGAAAGACTTGCCTTTATTCTCTTCCAAGATTTTTTTAACCTTAGTCAAGCGAATCAATTCCATTTCAATAAATGGAACAAACATTTCGGATAACAACGTTCCAGAATAATCTTCTTTGAAAATTCTGTTTACTTCTCGATCATTGAATACAAGATTGTAAGAACCACGCAATGTTCCATCACTAGGTTTCTTGACATAACCAATCAATGCTACCGAAGTATTCTTGGCTTCTGCGCGAAGAGTTTCTTTACGACCATCACGAGTCAATACGATATCCGAAATGAATTTTGTTGTCTCATCAGAACCCAATGAAGATACTCCTTTATCAGAAGATGCTTCTCGACCACGCGGATCAACATCTATTTCAACTACTTTAGATCCGGAAATTAACTCAGGAGTCAACTTAATGCGAGTATTACGCTTTCCATTTGAATCAAACAATGTTGCCAACCATGGGTGAGAAGCTATTGCAGGATTATATTCCGGATCAAAATATTCCATTCCAGGTGTAGCAATTAACTCATCATAAGACTTAACCGAATTGAATACACGAATCATGTCATACAACGAAGACTTGTAAGACATCTGGTTTGCTTTGGTCCCTTCGGCTGTAAACGACATGAATGAAATGTTGTCATTCGAATAAGTGTTTTGCAGCTTTATGAGGTGATTCAAAATATTCGTGTGGTTTGTTGCTTTCTCTACAGCCCCAGAACCAGTTCTATACATGAACTCTTTAAACAAATCTCGGAAAGAATAAATGCGACCGGCATTCTTGTCAAGCTTCCAATCAAAGTCTTCATTAGTAGCAATTTTAACTTGCTTTGTCAAACTGTTTTGCAAGTGCCAAAGAAAGTAAGTCATGATCCCGGAAGGAACATTTAAACTTTCATCACCATTGATCAATCCTTTCAAAAACTGAACATCATCGGAAATAACGATACCTAGCTTTGACAAAAATTCTACAGGATCGTATTCAGCTTTTGTCATTAAAGGGCTGTAGTGTCTTGGATTCAAACCTACTAAAGATGTAACGAAATCCGGTCCATCAACAGCTTCGATTTTTTTATAACCCTTTTCAGAAGCCAATGTGTAGTCGTTTAACAACAACGCTAAGTCCAAGTAAGGTCTTCCGCTTTCATCAGTCATGACATAATCTGGATCGGTCTCCAAGATATTTAGAAACTCACTCTCCCAAATTTTTGACATCTGAGTAGTTTCAACATCAATCTTTCCAGAATTGAGTGTCAATTCACTACTGTCCAAAACTAACTTTGTGATAGGCTCGTTTTCATCATCATACTGATCCTCCTTAACAACCTCTTTGTAGTAGTTCTTTTTGTTTGCGATAACCGCAACCATCGGAGTAAATGTTTTATCGAACTCGTGATAAAATGCATTCCACTGTGCATGCTCAAATTTTGAAAACGAATCTTCATTGTATTCCAAATCCCCGATCATGTTGTAAATATGTCGGAACTCATTATCGTTTTTAGCAGCTTCGCGTAAACGACTGTTCATTTCTAAAGCATCAACAGAACCGTTTAACAAACGTAACAACTTACCCTTCATATACGAAACTGTAGCCAACTGAGGGAAGCCATTAGAATTCAGCTTAATAACCCCCTTACCTTGCTTTGTATAAGATGGAGTTGTCTCAAGCAAAGCTTTTACCTGTTCGTTGATAACAGATTCTGGAATAGTATTGTTGTACATGTCAGCACCCCACACCGAAACCTCTGCTTGTGTATCATCGACTAACGAATTTTCAATTTCTCGTTCTAAATCAGTTTGCTTGGCTTCCTGTTTAATTTCAGCAACAAATGTATTTTTCAGTCGAGTAAACAGCGGGTTTGATTTCAAGAAGTCAGAAATGATTGTTGTTGGTTCTTCTTCTTTTAAATAGTCGGCAACTTCCTCTATCGATCCAAAGTTTTTAGGATCTAGCATTTTAGTAAACCAGTTCAGAACATTTTGCTTGTGCTTGTTGTTTGGATCTAATTGCAAATCTTTTCTGGCAACTTCTTGACGAGCTTCTAAAATCATCTTCATTGCAGATAAAGCATTCTTCAAATTTGCTTCATTAATAAATTCAGCAATGGCTGTACCACGAGGAATTGACGTGCGAGAAAACTCATTGAACTCATCGTTTACTTTAGCATACTCAGGACTGTTCTGATCAAGCGTGCTCATTTCCAACAACATTGATAACGCGGTATTGCGATCTGCAGTACTCATCTGGTTGTTGATGATGGATCCAGAGACTAAAGAAAATACTGAACTCATTGACGTTTCAATAGTGGCAGCTTCTTGTCTGGTGAACTTCTGAGGAAGATTTGATAAACTCATTGATGCAAACTTTGCTTCGCTTACAGCAGCAGAATTAAATCGCCCTGTAGTAAAATTCCCGGAATATAAATCTGCAAATACTTTACCGGTCATTTCTTCAGCTTTTCCCAGAGCACGCATTTCAGCGTAGGACATCTTTCCAAAAATAGATTTTAATGCATCTAGCAATTTTTTGAAGAATGCCGCAATCTTACTAGGCTGCTTTGTCTTACCGCCATCGGTAGCATAAGCGCGGAATTCTTCCGCTAGATATTCTTCAAGTTGAAGATCTGTAGCTTCCGAATAAGATACGGTACTTTTGGAACCATTCACCCAAACAGAAAACTTGCCAGGCTTTTTGCGTAACGTATCAAAAATTTCAGAACGTTCTTCTTTGGATAGTATTCCGTTAAAGTATGCGTGGAAAGCTTCGTGATAAATCAAAACTCCCTCTCCTTTATTGAACAGGGTAATAGTATCTTTCAAGAACTGTGCAAAAGCTTGAGGACCTTTGTCTGATCCAAAGTAATAGTCTTCTTTTGAGTACATCAGTTTAACGACTTCACTTAAAGGTGAATTTTTAAACCACTCAATGGCAGAATCGTTTTGCACTTGTGTACCGAAAGGTTGTTCTTTTACTCCTGAAAAGAATAATTGCACGTCAGTTCTTGCAATACGCTGCTTGAATGCAATGTATGGTGAAGAACCAGAAAGCTCGTTGTTGGCTGTAGGAATAGCTGTCAAGTAACCGTATTCCGAAACATGATCTGATATCTTGTACCAAGTTGGATCCAATATCAACAAATCTCCTTCTTTACGCAAAACTTTTCTTGAAACAGAATCCAAGCGGATTTCTTTATTAGAAGTGGTTGTACCAAATCCTCTACGAGGACCTACAGCTTCACGAACTCTACCTTTGGAATCAAAATACCATTGACCCAATTCAGTTACTTTGTCAACGCTCTCAAGCACTTGAACATTAGTGTTGGAATTGATCAATTCTAAAGGAACAATTAAATCTCCATCACGGCTTTTTAAAACCGTTTTCAAATCTTCAATTGTGAAAGCTTCCATCGGAACCGTAACTTCTACAGAAGTAGGTTCTTCATTTTCATTCAATGTGGTTTTTAAATAAGTGATCGTTTCTTCATAGTTGTTATATTTCAAAAACTCACTTCCAGGTCTAATGAAGTTATTCAACAATTTACGTCGAGTTTCATCATTAAAATCTTCGCTAGTAACTTTACCATCTTCGATCTTAAACTTTGCTTTTTTATTGACCAAAAGTTCATGGAAAATTTCAATCTCTTGATCGCTCATGTTCATTAAACCAGAAGGAAGAACAACAAGATTTCCAGCTTTACTATTTGGAACTTTTACGACAGGATAATGTTGAGTATTTTTTGATCCTATAGCAAGCATGCTTTTATCAAAATTACTATACTCAGTAAGCTTTTTAGGCTGGTTTCGATTGAACTCAACAAACCCTTTATTACTGTGCATGTAATCTAAACTGAAAAGAACAACCTCTCCAGCTTTAATACGTGCTTTATTTTCAGCAACCTCGTTTAAAAACGAATCAACTTGTTTGTTTAATTTGTCAGTAGCTTCCTGCTCGGATAATTGGTTGACGCGCATTTCTCTCTTAACGCCTTCCTTAATGAAGTTGTCAAAGTCAGGTCTAGTTTGATCAAAAGGAAATACCGGGGTTTTACCGGTAGCCGCAATTTCACCAGACTGATCGAATTGTAAAAGCTTCCCAGTAGAATCAACAGGAACCATTACAATTGAATCGTCTTTATATTGTGTATTTATATCGTACTGAGGATCTTTTTTGATTGAAGAAAACAACACTCCCTTAAACTGAACGTTTGAAGATTGCTTCTCCAAAAGTTTTGTTGTAACAGCATATTCAAAAGCTTTAGCTGGGTTTTGCTGCTCTTTGTAATATCCATGCGGACCTTTTAAAGAAAACTGATTTGATGTTCTGGCCAGTACCATAGACTGACTGTTGAATCGAACAGCTTGAGTATCCGGAATACGAATTTCTGTAAAGTTCAGAGCCTTTACAATTAGATCGATCACACTTTGATAAGGAACCTTATCACCGAACACTGACTCTAAGAAAAACTTCTCAGCGTTTGTCATGCTTTCTACATACTTGTAGTTGGCTTTAACAGAAGGGTTGTCTTGAGCATAAGTCAACGCACTTAAAACACCCATAGGCATGTGCTGTACAATTACCTCTTGCAAACGATTGTCCGCTAACGTTCCTCTTAAAGCATCAAAAGCAGTCGCGTACAATTTCTGTAGGACTGCTTCTGCACTCATGTCAGGAGTTACTATTTTGGAAATCTCTGAGTCAAATAATTCTCTAAACTTTTTTGCGGATTCCGCGGTAACACAAATGTTCATCAGCACTTTTTTAAATGTTCTTTCAAATCGCTCACAATTGACGAGTATTCTGGAAGTTGAGCTCTTTCAAAGGTATTCAAATTTTCCATAAACTCCTTTTTAATATAAGCAATTTGATTCACATTCACAACGCTTTGCATTTGTGCAGACTGGATTACATCACCCGGATTTCCTACTTTTTCAAACTCTCGCTCGATGTCAAAAAGATTTTTCACAATCTCGTTTCCAGATCCATCACGAACAATAAGATTGTTGTTTTCAAAACGAACCATTTCAAAAACTGATCCGGACAAAACAATGTAAGGATTTTGAGAAATTGATTTTGAAAGAGCTTCCTGGAATTTAGAACCTACCCATAGTTTTTGATCGTTGGTTGCTCCATGAATATTCAATCCAGCTAAACCTAAAGCAATCAATGTAGGAAACTCCGGATTACTTCTTATTGCTGCCACAATCTTTCCGGCAACCTCATGTTTTGTTTTTGAACCGACAATCATGTTAAAAACCTTTTCAGATTCTTTTTCGATCACCGATTTTTTTCCAAAGAAATCATCGAAGTTGTCGTTCTCTGCAGAGTTGACTGTAGACATTTGATTCACCAAGTCATTGTAAATAGCTATTTCAGCATTCAAATCATTTTCCAATGAAATGGCTTCCTCGGTTTGAGCAACATAGTCCGGACTAGCTTTGAGCTTGTTTAACTGACTATTCAGATCATTTAAGTATCGAACAACTTCCTCAATAGACATTTCACTGTTTTCATAAATGCCATTTGCAAAAGCTTGCTCGTACAACTTTCTCTGGTTTGAAGTAAGATCACTCAAGCTACCTTTAAACAACCCTGCTTCAATTTGGAATTCAACTGAATTTTGATACTCCACTTGTTGAATAAAAGATTTGCTCAAGTAGCTTTGCCCTTCATCTGTATCTAAGAAATCGATAAAGTCCGCAAAATCATTTTGCTCTGCAGTAGAATCACCAACCGGTTCAAAATCTTCATCAGTATATTGTTGCTCATTACCCTTCATTAAGTTTGCTTCGGCATCTTTGATTTGAGAAGCAACATAAGCCAACATCTTAGACTTAGATGAAAACGATGTCACCAAGTTCATAATAGCCTGATCCATACGAGATACATACTCTGCAGGAATAAACACATCAGAACTGTCAAACTTTTTTAATCCAGACTTTTTAACAAAGCTTCTGCGAGTGGCCGGATTAAAATTGTTTTTTGACAAACGCTCCAAGTACTCTGGACTCAATCCTTTTTCAGCCAATAGCATTGCTGCATAAGCTTCATCGGTCATTGAGTTACCTATTTCAGGTTTAACCATCAACTCGTCTAGCAAGTATTCATTTACAATTTGAAGATCTGTAACTCGTGAAGAACGCTTACGGGCTTTAGGCGAAAGTGAACGCTTTGTGTTGGCTAATGAATGTTTAACCTCACCACCGGATCTGCTTGTTCTAACAATCAATGGAGTTTTCGTTTTCAAGAACGCTTTGTTCAAAGCTTTCACCACGTCTGGATAAAGCATCCTCAAAGCATAGTAATCTCTGAATAATGCCTCTACTTGCTCCCCGTCTTGAGCAGACTTTAAAGTTGATTTTACAGATTCTATTTCTTTGGCTGCCTTAATAAAAACTTCTTGGTATGCTTTTTCAAATGCCGCCTGATCCTGAATTTTAAGCAATCGTGGATTCTTCTGAGCCAAAACATTAATGAAGTCTTGATTCACGGTAACTTTTACACGCTTCATTTTACCATTCACTTCTATAGCCGTGGTAACAAGACCTTGATCAATCGAATTTAAATTGCGAAGAATCAAACGAGTGTTTTTAATACGTTGCCTTTCTTGACGTACAAGTTTCTTCTTTTCAGCTTTGGCAATTTTACTTTGAATGTAGTTCAAAATGTCTTGAGTAGTAAACGGAACAATATCGCGTTTAGTCTTAGACAACTTTGCCAATAAGTCCGTAGCTTCTTTCTCTGTCAAGATTGATAGATCCAGTTCTTCATTTTTAAACATTCGAGCAATGTGATCCAATGACGTAAAGAACGTGTTCGCTTTACGAGTAGTTTTCTTTGGAGTACGTGCACGCTTTTTACGGTTTACTTCTCGAAGGGCTAAAGCTCGTTGATTGTATTCAAACTCCGATTGTGCAGTAACCTCATTGTTGTATTGATTCAATACCTCTTGCAAAATTGGATTCTCTTGCAGCTCATTTACCAGTTCCGCAATCAACGCACTGTCGGCAGTCTGCAAACTTTCTTCTCCGGAAGTGAACTTGGAAATCAACTCCGCTTTAATCTGCTGAGGTAATTCTTTCCATGGAGTTTTTGGAGTCAACAATTTATTTCCAAATACATCTTCGGATCGTTCTTCAGTAAACGTAGGAATTTCTACTGCAACTGGACCAACCGGTGAAACTTCAATTTTAGATTCCTGTTCCTGGCTTAACTCATCAATGCGATCACTTAAAATATTGATCTTCATTCCTAAATCCAAGGCCTTACGATTCAAAGATTTACGTTTAAAGAAGTTTGCGCTTTTACGAGCTTCATTTACCAATGACAACTCTTTGTATAAGTCTGAACGCTCGGCATACAGTTTGCTTAATTCATCCGCAAGTATCTCTTCGTCTGTTCCTTCAACTGTCTCTTCAACGCTTTCTTCATCTTGCGATTGTTGTTCCACTTCATCAACGCTTTCTTGACTATCGGTGCTGCCAGTTTCAGAATCGTCAACAACAACTGAATCTGTTGTGGCGACAACGGATTCTTGCGAAATGACCGACTTCGCGATCGATAAAACTTTTTGTAGTGCATTACCTGTAAAAATTGCATCAGACTCTTCCTCTATAGCTTCAAACAAAGTGTCCCATGTAGATCGACCTTCAAGGTCAACAATGGATCCAAGTTCTGACAAGTTTTCTTGAAGAGCCCGATTGTTTAATAATTCAATGACAAATGCTTGAGGGGATTGCATGAAATCAATTTGATCCAAATTATCAACTTTGTCTTTCAAATAATCTGCAACCTCATCAATGATTTCAGAAATCAACTCTCCATCTGTAGAGCTTAACTGGTCCGAAATAATCTTTTGAGTAATCGCACGAACAACCATCTGTTCAAACCCGGATTGTTTTTGGTTATTGTATTCAGATCCTACAAATCGCAAATCAATCGATACACCATCCTCGCTCAACTCAATAGCACGACTTTGTTCATTATTGAAACGGATCTTAAATGGAATCGTGCGTTCCATAAAAGTCGTTATGATCTGATCGTCTGACGAAACAGTTTTTCCGGAATCAATCAAAGCATTCAAGAATTCTACACCGTCTGTAGTACTTAAATCAATTTCCTGACCAAGAGATAATCCATATTCGTCTAAGATGTCTTCAACGGTTCTTTTATCATTGATCAAACGTTTATTGAAATCATCCGAAGTAATCTTACCATCTTGGATCTGAATACCGGACAATCTTGAAACGTGTTTCTTGATAATGTCTACAGCTTCATCGTATTGTTCCTTGCTTGCAACCTTTTGATTCTTTACATCAAAAATGGTTTCAGGCATGATCCCATTCTCCAACAAGTTGTCCAATTCAGTTAGAGAGAAGAAAATGCCCCCTTGATACAACTCGTTAAGCATTTCACTTGAAATACGTTCCTCGTCGAATGCTTTTAATGCACGCTCAATGTGCGCACCTTTGTTACGCTCAAACTCATCCAACAAATCTTTCTTTTTAGCAATCCATTGGTCGCGAGATTTAAAATCTCCCATTGCATCCACGAACTCTTCATGAGAACCTTTCTCTTGCTCCAATCGCATGTAGTCCAGAACCTTTGAGAAAGCGTTTCTGGTATTGATAAATCCGGTTGATGTACTCAACTTCTCTTTATCCAATGGAAGCAGTTTTTGGAATGATTCAAACAAACGCATCTTTGTCGCGTCGGAAACTTTTCCAGAAGCAAGTTCTTTTTTGTACTGAGACATTTGAGTTTGATACTCTCTCAACACATTCAATCTTTCTTCATCCTGGGCAGCTTTTTCTTTTCCGGCCGCATCAAGATCTAATTGCTTATTTGCCCTCACTAGGTTTTTCAACAAAGCGATCTCATTCCCTAATGCCGTTTCATCATAAGTCTGGGAAATTCCGAAGTTTGTTACGGTGCCTACAGCTGACAAGTCTTTGGCTATAGAAGAAAGTCTTTGAGCTTTATCCTTGATTGCTCCAGAAGAGAACAACAATTCACGCTTCAAAGATTCTGTTGCCATATAACGGTGAACCTTTTCCAAGTACTCCGGGTCCTTTTTATTCAAACCATTCAATGGAACGCTAGGAATCATTTGATTGATCACATCATAACGTTGCTTATAGTAATCAACTTTTTCTGCACGTTCGCGCAACTCCCCTCGATACTTAGCGGAATTTTCTTCTGTGATATCTGGGCGGCCAAATATCTCACGCAATTGCTCCGTAGAGAAATTGTCTGCCATATCCAACAAGTGTCCTTTGAATTGATCTTGGAATCCGTATTTAAACACAGCATCCAAACCTTCTGCAAAAGATCTTTCTTGAGCGTTTCTAAATCCAGCTTCATCACCACTACGGCTTGATTCAATCATTTCGGATTCAGAAATTGCTTGATTCAAAGCAGACTTATTTAAGAACTGAGTAAAGTTCTTTTCTTCATTAAAAAACTTCTCAAGAACCTTTGCTTTTGCTTTGCGGTTCTCATACTCACCATTCTTGATTTTCTGAAATTCTTCGCTATTCGAAATTTGATCACGTAGATTTTGAAGACCTCCTTCAAACAAGAATGAGTTGGTTCCTTGTGTGGCCAAACCGACTGGTGAAGCAAATGCTCCCATCAATGCCCCAGACAAGAACGTTTCAAGTTTAGCATTCCCTAAAGCAGATCCAACTTCTGATAAGAAATCACCACTGGTAAGAACTCCTAAGTCATCAGCAATTTGGGAAAGGAAGTTCCCTTTAATCTGATCAATGTTTTTACGATTAGTGTAATAAGCTTTTGATGACTCGGACAAAGCGTCCTGGCCAACTTCCTGGAACCCTTCCATTGAACTACTCAATACACTACGGCCAAGACCTTTCCATGTAGTCAAGTCTCTTTGTAATTCTTTCAAATATTTCTGAGTACCGGTCAAAGGATTTACCCGAGCTGTAATAGAAATATTTCCATTAGGACCACGCTTAAAATTGAACAAACCGTTATCCACTTCATTAAAATAACGATTAGTTCCTTTCATTGTCTTGAACATATTATCAAACACTAAAGCATTTGTCATATAGATCAAGCCAAAGTTTCCTGTATAAATTTTGTTGTACAACTGGTTTGCACGGTTCTCAATATCTTGACGAACATCTTCCGGAACTTCTCCGGTTTTAGAAAACATTTCTGCTTTCTCCATTTCAGATTTCAAGAACTCGTTCTTAGCCAACTCCGCTTCCAATTTGGATTCACTATGACTCATGTAAATCTTACGAGCATCGCGCACTAATGAAGCGCTTCCTTTAACAGTCATTTGAAGACCGTTAATCGGATCGTCTCCTTTCATTGCAGTCTTTACATCCTTGGCAAAATCAATTGTGTTTTCTAACGGATTTAAAGCTCTTGTAAAATCTCTGAACATTGATGGTTTAGTAACCTTTGACAACTCTTCCATTCGATCAATGGTTTTAACTGACTTAGAAACGTCCATTCCTTTGTCAAGAACTCCAAATAAACGAGCTGTTTCAGCTGCCTGACCTACGGAACCAAGACCTCCAGTCAAAGCGGTTGCTGCTGTCATTCCAATTTCTTCAGCGGCAATTGCAGCCATAATACCCATGGTATATCCAGAAGACAACAATGTGTTTGAAATCAATCCTGTTGCTCCACCTCGATCGGAACTGTAATTGTTCATCACCTTTTCAAACTCAAGACTGTTTGATTTTCCAGCAAGAGATCCAAAAGCAAATGTATCAGTGAAACCAACTTTGGCCAGCTTCATTGTTCCCTCTAAAGCTCGACCAATATCGGACATAGCCGAAGTATTAGCGTTGTATTTTGATGAATTATTGCGAGTTGGATCAAATCCTAATTGACCATACGTTCTAGCGCCATAGGTAAGATAACGAGCCATATTAGTTTGCACAGGGGAAAACGTAGTGTTTTTTGTCCGATATTTAATTGCATCAATTTTAGCACCTTCTTCATATACACCTTGTTGAACAGCTTTTAACTTCTCCTCAATACTCATCGAATTTTTATCAGGCATGTCTCAGCAGTTTAGAATAATAAATCTAGTTGTCTTGAAATCATCATTTCAGTTTCTTGTAAAGTAGCACCTCGCACACCTTCAATTCTAGTACGTCTTGGCGAACCCCCTTGAAGTAAGGTTGCTTCATAAACATAAGCATCCAGTTTTGAATCAAAAATAATTCTTGCGTTTCTCAGCAAAGGTCTATTTTGTTGATCTCTCCGGTTCATCATTTTTTTTGAACCTTCAAGTTTCATATTGAACTCTTCCAATGTTTCATAAGAGTTCATGAAGAAATCTTCTTTAATTCCTTTGTTTCCTAAAGCAGACTTATTAACTAATACCTGCACGCCCTCTTTGGTTTCGTTATCTTCAAAGCGGTAAAGAGCATAACCCGGAAGATTGGTGTCACGTAGGAAAACCATTTTGGTGTCTTCACGTTTACCATTGAAGAAACTTTTAGCAACACTCTCAGATTTTTTCGCGTAGTTGCTAATATCTTCTTTCTCAAGAGTATTCATTGCTACGTTTTTTGGAAAGAAATAAACAGTTCCATCATTGCGGAATGATCCATCTGGGTTTCTAAATAATCCCATTAGTGGTTGAATACGTTGTTGCTTTTCAGAATCAAAACTCAACATACGTCCGTTTTCATCGGTAGACAAATCTACTGACTCATAACCTATACCCGAACGTCTATTACCACCCAACCCTGTAGCTAACAAAGTGTTTGGGTAAGAAAGTTTTACCTTGCGACTATCTAATGTTTGTTTATAACCACGCTTTACATTGTTGTACACATTTAACAAAGTCTCATTATCTATTTTTTCTAAAGCCCTTGCGTTCGTAATAACAGCTTGTTGATCTGTAGCATTATCTACAGCATACTGAAATTTAGATCGATCCATCGGACCGTTGTTTGTGTAAAGCTGACGTCTTACATTTTCAGGAAGATTCTTTTTCCATTTTTCAAAAGACAAAATGTTTCCATTTGCATCAACCATTTTATCTACAACTAAATGAAATTCTTTTGGAGCAGCTTTTACTTCCTTAAAATATTCATTGTCGTTCTGGTAAGTCTCTACATTTTTCTCTATGTCAAGCATAATATTTTGACGTAGATTTTTATACTTAGCGTAATTATTACTCAACTTGTCAATGTACTTCAAAGCATTGACCATTTTTTCTTTTGGTCGATTTACATCGTAATCGTAAAACGCTTCATCATATCCAACTTCTTTCTTGTATGTGTTGAATAAATAATTTGTTCCATCGTAACCTATTCGTTTCGAAAGATCCACAATTCCATCACGATTTTCTCGAAGGATTTTAGCCTTTTCTGCTGCTGCATTTCTGGAGTTTTCTGCAAGTTTTAACTGCTTGTTTAAATATGCAGCAAACTTTTTATCGCGATCAGTCATATCTCTATCAACGGTGGTGCCGTATTTAGAAACAAACGTCAAAAGCTTCTCACTCATTTCAGCAGACTTCTGATTAAACTCTACTGCTTTTGAATTACCGGTTCCGTGTTCAATGGCATTGTTTAACCACATCCCAACATATTCACTTTGACGAACTCTCAAACCGTCTCTGTGACGTTTATCAACACTTTTAAGTTGATTGTAACCCGGAGTAGGATCTACAAGTTTTGTATGAGACGGTTCGGCTCCGGCCAAAGATCCTGCCAATTCTGTAACCCAATCTGAAAAAAATCCTCCAAAAGTATTTTTAGAAACCCTAGTATCAATACTGCTTTCATTTTCAAACTCAATAGGGTCTTGACTTTTTTTACGGTACGTTTTACTGTCCATAATATCCCCAGTCTCTTCGTTTAATCGCCAAGCTGAATTGTTGCCGGCTTTACGAAAAGCGGAAACTACCTTTACTTGGTAGTCGCTTGCTTTTGCACGATAGTTCTCAATCAAATCTACATCTGGCTGATCCTTCTCCAACTCTTTTCCTAAAGCGTAAGAATAGTCTTGAAACTTCTTCAAGTTCTTTGCTAGTTCAGGATTCTTTTCTTCAACGTCTTTGATCACACCGTAATACTTTCCATCGTAAGCCTTACGAATCATTTTAGTAGAATCGTAGTTATATCCAGGAAGCATGTCCTCTGCTTTGCTATGAACACGAGCATCCCAATTACTACCAAGCTTTTTGGCAGCTTGATTAGGGTTTGGATTGGTCGGATTTGCCGAAGGTTGCGATGATGGTTTTGCCGCAACAAATTGACCACTTTCATTAACGCTAATTAGAGGACACATTTTATTGTAATTTTGAATTAATAAATTCGGTGATTGTTAAATTGCTTTGAGAATTAGAATACTCTGTCATCCAAGATATACCATTTTTTTCAAGCGCTTTTCTCTTTTTATCATCTTCGGTACGATCGTACATACTATTAATAGCATCTGCCATTAGTTCTTTGGAAGACTTTCCAGTGACAGAAAGCAATTGTTCGGAATCAAACATGCTACGAGTAAGACTACCTTTAAAAGGTGGTCGTTTACCGGCGGCAATTGCTTTTTGATTTGCATTTATTCTATCGACAGATAAACCTTCATTTACAGCATTTCGTACACCTTCGACGAGTCCTTTTTTATCTGGATCCTTTTTAACGTCTTCCCAATCTTTTATTGTAAGATTGTTATTATTTTCACGCTTGCGGAACTCTTCAACAATACGATCTTCATATTTTTTTCCTGCAGCTGTCATTGCATTTTTAAAATCAGTCAAAAGTTTGAAATCTTTGTTGACATTCTTCTTTTTGACCTCTTCTAATTTATAAGTATTTTCTGCATCCAAATTTTCCAAATAAACAGAATGACCAAACTTGATTTGTTCAAGTTCTTTTTCATTTTCGTGATTCAATCGAATCTTAGCAAATTCATCAGCTTTTACTGTAACACTGTAATCTTTGAACCGTAGTACATCAACAGCTTTTGATATTTCATTATCAAATAAAGCAAATGCGTTTTGCGTATCGACTTGTTGAGCCATTGCAGATAAAGCTTGCGTGTTTCCACTAGCAGCCATTTTACGCAACTTCTCAACATAAGCATTAGTACCTTCCATGCCGGTACGCAACTCCAACAAATTTTGCAAACGTTGGTGCTGCTCACTACCCTCTGCAATCTCACCAGAGTTAAAATCTTCTTGAAGACTTTCAATAGTCTGATCAAGATAACTCAAATCTACATTCAATCCTTTTGCTATATCATCAAATCGCGCAGAGTTGCGACGATTAACAGCTTGCAAGTAATTAACTGTAGCTTCTTCCTCACTAGCATAATTTCCTTGAGCAACCTGCCCTCGCACCCAATCCATTCGGTCTACAAATGCCTTGGTTTCAAACATCTTTACATACTTTGGATCTGAACCCAAAGTTTGTTCAAACAACGTTGTCATTGGTGTGCGCAATCTCTCACCATTTTTTGTAGTAACTACATATCCGTTTTCAACAGCATCATAAGTCACATTCAAACCAGAAGCTTTTAGTTTCTCTATAGCTTGATCCATAACATTGTGGTAAGGAACATACTCTGGATCCTGCATACCAAAGATTTCAGAAGCACTTGCTTTACGAAAAGCTTCTCGCTGATATTCCATGGCACGTACTCCTTCATCCCAATATGCCCCGCCACACTTCTCCGGATCGATGCAGTTACGCAAAGCTTCTGCACGACCCATTTGATCATTGAAACGTTGAGTCCAAACCAAATCCTTTACAAAAGCTTTATTCGAATAGATGCCATACATCAAACCTTTAAACTCTGTCAAGTTAGATTTGATTGAAAAGTCAACGCTACCAATCTTCTTTAAAGCTTTGGTAACTTGATCCATGTATTCTGCTTTGTAAGCTGCGCTATCGTCACGAGTAACAGCAGCATTCAATAAACTACCATACAATTTTTCAGCTTGAGACTTGCCTTGTTGAAAAGCATTCTCTTTGCTCATTAGCATGGACTGATCGAACTGAATGTCTGGTGCTGTGGCTTGCACTCCACTTACATATAAAGGAACTCCTTGTAGCAACATCTGTTTCTTTTTTGGTAAATATAAATCTTAAATCTAAATCAGTTAAAGTTATAGTCCTGTGTTGCTTCTGTTCAACTCTTTCGGAGTTAACATACCGTCATCTTCGAAACTATATTTTCCAGACTTAACTCCAATGAACAGTTTAGCAGCCACATCATCACTTACTCCAGGAATCTGTTCTCGGAAACTATTGAACTCTGCAGCAGCTTCATTAGACGAATCTTTAACCGTAGTGTCAAACTCTGAATTTCCTGTACGGAAAATTTTACCGCTAAAAGGATCTTTTTTAAATTCTTCCGAGTTAATGTTAAGATTGTAAATTGCTGCTCGGTTTGTTTCGGCTTGAGTCTTCAAGTTTGTGATTTGATCCTTGGCCATTTGCACACCTTGACGGAAACGCTCTTGCATTTCAACATTTTCAGCATACACCTGCGAAGAAGTATCGGCACTCATAGCATTACGCTTAATAGCTAATTCCAAATTAGCAGTTGCAGTATTCTGGAAGTTTGCCACATTTTTATCAGCGTATTGAGAAATAGCATCTGCGTTTGCTGCCATTTCATTACCCGCTAAAGCCAACGAACCGGAAATTGCTCCTTGCGCATCAGCATAAGCTCTTTGCAAGTCTTCGGCAGAATTAACCGCTTCATTGTTTGCTGCAATAGTTCTTTCAGGAGAATAATATGCAGCATCCAAATTTGGAATATCAGGAACCGCTCTAAACGATTGATAGTTTGGAGTACTCAACATAGAAGATAACGCTCTGTTTACAGAACGCAAATCTTGACTACGGAAATCATCTGGCTGAACCAATTCTTTTTTATTAGGATCTACCGGTGGAACAACTACCGGAGCTTTAGGATCAAGGTTGCTTGGAGCAGCTTGCCAAACAATCTTATCATCTTTTACTTCCGCATTTTTAGGTGGTGTAAATTTACTCACCTGACCAGCTGAAGTATTCGTATAAGCTCCATCGGCCAAACT
>CAYRVL010000008.1:29337-34206 GCA_964427665.1 uncultured Fluviicola sp.
TAAATTTACTCACCTGACCAGCTGAAGTATTCGTATAAGCTCCATCGGCCAAACTAATATCACTAGGCTTTCCTTTAAATCGATCGTCACTACTACCAAACTGAGTAGCTGCAAACGGCTTCATTACATTGCGCAATTCTTCCGAATAGTTTCCTTGATTTGTAGCAAGATTTTCAAAAGCCCAATAAGCAATTTGTTCTTTTGCTACTTGATCTGGACCACCAATTGGAACTTGATGTTTTTGAGCCCATGCAGGAACTTCTTTATTTCCTGCAGGATTATGAGCAGTTCCTGCAACATTATATCCGTTACTTTTAAAAATCAAGTTACGCTCTTGCATTTTTAAATAAGCATCGTAAACTTCTTCAGGAGTTTTTAAAAGCACTTTATCAAAGTCGGTGCTATTCATTACACCTCGATAACCTTTACCGTAGTATTCCGGATCTTTTGCAATGGCTTGATATTCTTTAAACAAAGCTTCTTTAAAGCCTGGTTGTTTTCCAAGAACATCGCGAATGTATAGGTATTGAGTTTTTGCATTTGGATCTTTGTCACCAAACTCACTCAACACATTACCACCACTATCAAATTTAGGCAAAGATCTTACAATGCCACCCATAGCTTTCTTCTCAGCAGCTTGCATAACAGGTGCCATTTCCGAACCTGTAGGAGCAAAGAACTCTTCTGGACTAACTCCCATCTTCTTAAACAAATCTTCTGTTCCAGAAGGCAATCCATTTGGAAAACCCTTACTAGATTCTTGAAGCATCTGCAACAATTGTAGTTCATCTACAGCAGTCGTAATATTATGCTCCGCAGTGTCGCGCGAAATCTTATCCGAATTCGGATCCAGTAAAATCTTTTTTGAAGAGTTAATTACTGACAATTGTTTCTTTGAGATTTCAGCAATAGTGGCTTTCTTCCCAAACATGTTGAAGAACTTCAATACCGCAGGATTCTCAACGGTAACACGATCGGAGAAAATAAAAGAAGCTCCCGAACCATTATCATTGGTAGGGAGTTTCAATGGCGTTCCTTTCTGACCATGCTTTTTTCCTTCAATCTGATAGAACTCTAAAATGTTGTTCAATCCTCTGCTGAGGTTTGTTAGAACTGTTTCGCCCTTTTCAGCTTCCACATTAGATACCGCTCTTGGATCCGGCCCTAATTTTTTTCGAATACCTGTCATATTACAAACGCTTTAATCGTTTACCGGTTAATTTAAAAATCTCTTCCATTTCAGCATCACTGATCTCTACATCACCACCCATTGACATGTAAGGAGTACCTTTTCCATAAATTGGAAACAACTCATCTTTACGCAACAATTTTGGATCTTTGTACATCTGGAAGTTTCCTTTGTTGAATTGAGGATCTACCACAACAGGTTTTCCATTCACAATGTAAATAGGATAACCCCCGTAGCCTTCCGGTGTTTGCATTGGTTGATATTCACCCTCTTTGAATGTACCAACTCCCGGAATCACAATATCTTTTCCTACCATACGCGGGGCACTATGCCCTTTAATCGGTTCAAGATTTTTCATTTGAAGCGGATTCCCTTTTCTATCAAGAATTGGATTTGCATTCAACACATCAAATGTAGCCTGTGCCTTTCTCTGTAGAACCTCATCATCACCACCCATTGGCACAGAACCCCCTCCGGCCATATACATGATACGTGGATTCTCACTGAATGCATTTGTAGGATTCAATACTTGATTCCCTATGTCGTAAGGCATAAAGTTTCCTTGTTGATCATAAAGACCTCTTTCCATCGGACCTGTTACAGGAGCATTGGCTGTAGAGAAGAAATCAGGATTCGGTTGACGACGATTGATGAATGCTGTCAAATATTGCATAGCGTTCAAGGCCATGTCAGCAACATCACCGGAATTTACACCATTCCCCATTTTCAAATCAACTCCCGTAAAAGCTTTAGGAATTGAATCATTATTATTTGAAGGACTCAAATAATCCGGAATGCCATCCCCATTAGCATCAGCATTAAACGGTGGCTCATATCTAGGAGCTGTTTGAACAACTGATGTACTTGCATTTTGAGGTGGTGTGCTTACCGTTCCTACAGGTGCCGTTCCAGTTGGAGCAGCCGGACTTAAATAATCCGGAATACCATCACCATTAGTATCAGCATCAAATCCTTGAAAACCTGGTCCCGCAAATGTAGAAGAACCTGCCGGAGTATTTGCAGCTGCCGGAGTTTGTTGAGGTTGTCCTGTTACAGGATTCAATGAAATGCGCACCCCACGAGAAAAGAGTTTCTTGTAAGGAGTTACTTCACCAACTGTGTAGCCTTGCCCCATGGCATTTGCTAAAAACGATCCTACGTCAAAATTTGAAGGAAGTCCGCTAGTTTTTACACGACGAACATTTCCATAAGGATCTTTTCCCATCAATTGATTTAACACACGAAGCCCCGGAGCCATTCCATTAAAGTTTCCTCTTGGATCAGCGTACTCAGAAAAACGAATAGGATCTATTCCGGCCTGATACATTTCAAGCATCTTTCTCATGGCAAGTAACTCAGGAGAATTACTTTGGAATACTTGAGCACCGGCCGGTGGATTAGAAGATGTTTGATTGTTTACGGTTAATGAAGATGGACTTGAAACATTACTCATAACAATGTTTGCATTTTCTGGATCAAACCCATATTGAGTAAAGTACTCACGAACTTTCCCCTGAACGGCTGAATCATTTTTAGCTTGATCACCGGTAACATTCAAGTTTCTCAAAGCATCTTCGTACAATACTTGAATAGGCTGTTGACCATTTTTTAACAACTGTTCATTAACTCGATTTCGCACGTCTAAGTTTGTACGATAAGTTTCTCTTGTAGCTCCAATTGCATTAAGAGCCATATCCAAACCATCGGCAGCTTTAGGAAGAGCAGCAGGAGCCTGTTGAGAATTGTCAAACAAGGTGTTTTTAGCAACGTTTTCTCTTACAGCCTTAGTGAAGATCTGGAACATGTCATTTGCATAGTTCTCAGAAAATGGTTGGGGCATATCAACATTACCTCCTTTCATCATCTTTTTAAGTTGACGATTGTAGATTTGTCCACCCATGGCCATCATTTGTTCTGGACTCATTGCAGGTTGTTGCGCACCACCCTCTGGCGGCATACCTTGACCTTGCGCATTTGGATCGGCTTGCTGCGATTGCATTTGCTCAGAAGCAGACTGAACAGATTGTACCGCTTGGTCTTGTGGCAATCCAGCATTGATCAATATCTGAACGATTTGTTCAGGCCCCATACCTTGCGAAAGTAATTGCATAACTACTTCGGTAGGACTTGCACCACTTTGTAAAGTCTGTGCAATCTGAGAAATCATTTGAGACATTTGATCTTGTTGCCCACCCATATTACCCATTTCCATAATAATCTTCTTTTAAACAATATACTCTTTTTTTTTCTAAAAGGTTAACTCTTTTGAAGTTAACGAGGGGAATTTAATTTATTTGTCAAAATTAAATCTACCACCATTTCAACACTTCCAACGACTCTACGAATTAATCTTACCGAAACATTATTGTGTCGGAATTTAATTTTTTCTACGTCCGCTTTGTTGTAATCCAAATTTGCAGGATTTAAATTACGAATGTACCCGTTCGGTTCAGTGATCCATATATGCTCTTCCGTACCGGTAAACTCCCCACGGTCGCGCGTAACATCCCAGAATTGATTAAACGTGTACATCTGTTCCTCTTTACTGTACAAAATGTCTACGGAATTCAAATTCACAATAGGATATTGCAACGAAAACTTAGGATCTATACCATTGTCTAAAATCAAATTCAATACTCCAGAAACTTGTTCTGAATTATGAATGATCGCTTGATCAAAATTAAAGTTCAACAAATGGTATCGATCGTAACAATTTTCAGAATACTTAAACGCTTGCAAATAGTATTGAACATTGCGCAAAACATTTGTCTGGAACGTGTCATCCGAAGTAACTTCAATTTCAAATGGATAGTCAACTCCATAATAGTTACAGAACTGTTCACAGTTTGAATTGTGTTTCCACAAACCATTCACCTTAGTAGTGTGGAATACATTTGAACCCAACAATGATAAATCCGGATGCCAGTCATGGAACGAAATCAAATCATCATTTTCCACATCCCAACTTAAAGTCCAGGAAGCATTTGCAAAGAATCTAGGATCACCCAGTTTAACACGCAATACACGATTCACCAAGAAGTCAACTCCTTCAATGTGTTCTACTGTAGTGTTAGCAGGTAGATCGGTTCTCAACCGGTAATCTTTTTTGCAGAAATAAGCTACACCCAAATCATTCAAATAAATCGATTGACAACCAATTCCGACAACTGGATTATCGGTTAAGGTAAACGTAGGGAAATCCAACAACAATTGGAATGGTAGGAATCTATTCAACCATTCTCGCAAGCGACCGCCACCAATCGGTTTTAAAGCACTACCGTTTGTGATAAAGATTTCTCCTTGATCAGTACTCATGTAGAACAATCCTTTTGGTGTATTGATTACAGACAATCGATTTTGACAAGAACCATATTGGAACTCGGCTTCACTATTGTCAATGGACTGTAATTGGCGCGACCATAACGCACCATCACCGATCGTAACTTTTGCACCACTTGTCGTTTGCATTTCATCAACTCCTGGCAACATCTTTGGAGATTCGGTTTTAAAGAAAATCAAAGCTCCTGTTTTATTGATCGGTTTAATACAACTTACGTCCGAGGTAAAATCTTTGTAGTTTAGCGGTAAGAAGACTGCCCAATTATCTTTGAACGCAGCAGTCTTCTGAGGAAGTGAATACAATACTCTTTTGTACAGCTTCGTGTACACCAATTCCGCTT
>CAYRVL010000008.1:34306-70747 GCA_964427665.1 uncultured Fluviicola sp.
TGAGGAAGTGAATACAATACTCTTTTGTACAGCTTCGTGTACACCAATTCCGCTTTAATCGGATCATATGTAGTAGGCTGTAATTTAGCCCAAGAACTACGGAAATGCGTTAAGAAGTTTACGGATAAACTCTTGTCCATTTTGTAGTAATTGTCAGCCTTAATATTTCCCAATGAAAACATTGTTTTAAGATCCGACAATACTGGATAATGCTTTTTAACATCTTCATCTTCCCAATCGCGTAAATCAATGTTGTATTCGGTTTCAACAAAGAAATTTCGAACTCCGGATTGAAACAAATACATGTACGCATTTTTCAATAAAAACAATCCTGTATTACTACCTCTATCAAAACAATGTTTATCAGAAGGTGTAACAATTGATGAAAACAATGTACCAATAGAACCGGCACTAATAGCTGCTCCAATTGCTGCAGGAATTGATTGAGCAAATTCCATTAAATCAAATGGATCTGTGTCCATCCAAAAAGCAACGTGCTCAAGCATACGATGTCTAAAGTAATTTTTAATAGCTCCGTCTGGCTCACCATGCAACCACTGATCAAAGTAATACATTGTATTCTTTTCACTGTACTTTCCGATATAAGTATCTCCACCAAAAACGGTTCCTGTTGATGTTAATTCTATTGGAATCATACATGTAGTAGCCGGAATCTGAACAATACTTTGAAGCTGGCCATATTGATTACGAAGACGAACTTTCATACTAGCATAATGCGAAGAAGCTTGTCGTAAGTAATAATTAAAACGAGCGTTTGCCGGTAATGATCCTGCCAAAGGAGGGCGAGATACATCCGCTAACCAACCAGTCAAGTCCGAAACATCAGCTGTAGTTTTAAATACTGTAGTTTCTTGGCGCAACTTGTGATTAATTCGATGACCTGTTCCAAAGTCAAATAGACCGGGATTTAAGTATCGAGAATCATTTAACAATCTTCTACGGTTATTTGCATAAGGTGCTGCAAAGTTTTCGTATTCACATAAAGCTTGATATTGCAAAGCATACTGTCTCCATGCACCGACCGCCTGAATGACTTTTATAAAGGCGTCTACACCATCCGACATGTTAGCCAAAAACATTGGATTACCCAACGTGACCAAAGCATTCTTCAAAAAGTTTGGTGTTTGAGATTGTCCAGAAAGTGTAATGTCAATTGTTGCCGGAATAATACCGTTTGTAGGAACAGAAGCCGCAGCTAAAGAAGCTCCAATAATACCCGACTGCGTACTGTATAATACCGAAGTGTTTCCAAAAGAAGAACCAGATAAAGCATCGATCGCTTCTTGCACGCTCATGGTATTGTTTGCAGCAGCCGTTCCAGAAATTAATCCTGCGGCCGCTGGAGCCATTGTAGCTGTACCAACGTTACCTATTGCCGGAGAAGGACTTTCAGGATCCGCACTCCATCCACGATATACAACATCTCGTGTACCATTCATTTTCGCTATAGCATAACCAAACCCAGCAATCACTGAAGCTATAAAAGAAACATCGGTGATAAACTTGTGTCGAGGATGTCCTTCCGGTTCAACAAACGATCCGCGACTTTTACCATACATTGCGCCATGAATCTTCAATTCATCCCCTTGCAACACAGGTCTATAAAACATAGTGTCAGGAGAATGAAATGTAAAATGTCTACGATTTACTCGATCGTTTGGAGTATAGTTCTGTAGACCACCCATGGCCGGTTCATAAGTTACAGGATCCGGATCTTTTGAAATGTACGGATCAGATCGCAAATCATTAAACGGATAATTTGCGTAAAGGCCTTGCTTATTAGATAGCGATTTTGGAATATCATACTCAAAAGTATTGTTCAACATTCCTTTAAATAATACCGTTTTTTGACCTACTCTGGATCCTCGCAAAATTTCATAACCTACTACATTCGGTATTGGGTTTCCTTGATTATCTACAGGTGGTTGTACATTATCAAATCGAACTCCTAAAATCCGAATTTCTTCACCACCGTTTTCATAGTGATTCGTCAAAGTATTTGTAGCACCACCAGAGATCAACACGTTGTCCGGCATCCGGTGGTGACGAATAAGTTTTCCACACAAATCGAATTCAGGATGTCCTGGAATATTTGCGTTCCACACAATAGGATTTTTGTCGTCATAAATTTCTGTAGATTCATGATACCCCATAAGACCTTCTGCAATAACCACTCCACCATCCGGAAGAACTGTTCCCGGAGTTGCCGTCAAAATAGCCGTATTCTGAACCTCAAACGCTTTTGGGGCATAAGGAGCATCAATGTTGTTTACTGTTACAGGAGCCGGATCATTTTCCATAATTAAACCGCCATTTGCACCAGCGTCATCAGTCCAATAGAATTGCCGCGCAGCTCTTCCCGGAATATGAAAAGATGGAGACTTATCCCCAGTATTGTAGATCCATCGAATGAAATATGCGTAAACCTCATCACGCATGTGTCCTACATTAGTACCACCGTTTTTATAATAGTCTTTTGGATATCGAACCGACTGCCAATAAACTTGGATCTGATTTGCTAAAGGTTGATAATTGAAATCAAACTTTTGAGAAGGATTTACGCGTGTAAGATAATCACCTACGGTAAACATTGCTTCCGATCTATCTGGAACCGGTGTAACAATTGGCAGAACATTCAAGCTTACTGTAGGTAATGTGTTGTCAATCTGATCAATAGTAACTGTAGTTTGACGAGTTGAATAAACTCCAATCTTACGAGCTACAGTTTTTTCAGAAATTGTTGATACAATAACTAATTCAAACTCATCAAAGTTTGTGTCAAGATTTGAAAAATTAACTTCAAGAGATCCGCTTAAATTAGAATGATTGAATACACTCAACACATTGGATCCAGTAAAATAATCGGTCACTCTTTGATCATCTACTACATAAGCAATATGAGCAATATAGCTACCGTTTAAAATCGATCCAATGCTCGGGCCGGCGTTAAGAGAAAGGCATGGGGTTTGAATGATCGATTCAAGTCGAAGCTTTTCACAATCTACCACATCTGTATCAACGCAAGTAGTACAACCCTCTACAGTTGTACAATTTTGAACAAATGGAAATTTTCCAGTATTGAACATTCGGGAGACATTCAGCGCACCATCATCAAAATAAACGTTGAACGTTCCGTCAAATGTTGGACGAGATACCGCAGTAATCAGATTCGTTTTTCTAAAGCCAAAACATTCAGATCTTGCAACGCGAACATACTCACATCGATCGGCATGAAAATAACCTATTTCGCCATGGACATCGTTTGTAGAAAATATTACAAACCAATCTTTCTCTAAAAGACGTGCACCAATAATAGTGTATGGAGCATAAGCACAAATTTTATTTGCACGCTCTGTAATACGACTACCGATATCACCAACACCAGATTTGTTGATTGCATTTCTAGCAAAAATGTAATCTTCTTGTTTTAAACCAAAAGTCCGGACCTGTTTATTCATAGATCCGGATAACATGTTTTGGCCTATCTTGCCACCTGCTCTTGACTTTGCCATTATGGTTTGAAATTAGAAACGTACTTTTTAAACATTGCTTTACGCATAGCCTTTTGAGTATCGCGCATAACCGCAAAATCAGGCATTTTATTTATCGCTATAGCTTTGGTTCTCCAAATTCTGTATTCATTGTTAATCATGGTCAACTGCATTTGAGTAACAGGATAGTTATCCATTACCGCATTTTCAAGAATCTTCTTCTTAACGGCATACATGTAGAACTTGTTTATAATGTCATGATCCATTACAAGCAAATTTCCTTCTTCGTCTTCCAACATCCCCTCGTAATTCAAATACAAGTTGCCATTAGGAACCGATGAATAAATGAAACCATCTTTGATCCAAACTTTACCACAAGACAAATCGTTAAATGTCAAACAATACTCATCAACAAACAAAGGACTGTTTATCAAATTCATCTTGCGATATTTTCCGTAAACGCGAGTGTGCGTTCTAAATTTCTGTAGAACTACAGTTTGATTTCCATGACAGTCTACACGAATGTTATTTGTAGAAACACAGTAGCATTGACTGTAAGGATGCTCACAATCTCCACAATGAGTTTCAGTCGAACACGTGTTGCACGGATCGCATGGAGCCGGTGCAGGAATAGGTTCATTTACTGGTGGAATACATACATTGATTGTAGAATTTTCTTCATAGTTTGCCGGAGGAACTGGTACCACAACGGTTTGTCCGTAATCGTGCGCAGGAATTACCTCAGTAAACATTTGCAACATCAATGAGTAATTGTACACATGAAAGTCAGAAGGAAGCTTTCCACGACCGTTGCGGATCTCAATCAACTTGTTTTTTGTAGTGTGAATCTTTAACCCCAACTCCTTGTTTACCGCTGCAACTTCCATGATATAATCTTGATCATCGATCATACCATCAGCATTCAAACGCTTAAAGTCTTGTTTTACATCAGCCATAAGCTGGTAGTAAGTTCTATGTTTTATAGTGTACATTATCGCATTTGATTTTGAGAGTTATCACTTGTGTCAGATTGCAACTGAGTTTTAGTCAACATGTCTTGACGGATCATGCTTTCAATTTCAGCAATCAAATCTTTTGGATACGGAACATGAGTTTCCTGAATAGGCTTACACAATTTGCGTTGAGAATATGATTCCCCACCGCACGTAGTACAACCAGTTTCATCTTCAATACAATAACCACTCACTTCTTCACTGAATAAAGCTTCAATATGAACATTTCCCCAATTCACATTAGGAAAATACAAATGCCCATTGTTTCGGAAAAATGCGTACTTGGTTTTGTTGTATTTGAAATAAGTGCTTTGAGCAATGTTCAACCACTTCTGTAATGATACTACTGTAATTTCTTCCGAAGTGTCTAACGAGAAAATGTTTCGAATAATCGGCCCATTGTCATTTGTCATAAACTTGGGAAGAGGTTCAACAGTTCTACGAATAACACAGTTGGTTCGCAATGATGTACAACCGGCTTCAATCTTACTTACTTCCATCAATGGAACTACAGGTAAGATCTGAAACAACGCATCGTTCTGTTTAAGCTTTCCTTCTTTATCCTTGCGACGAATCAACAAGTCTCCATACTTTGTGAAAAGGCTGTAGAGAAAGCGATCGCTCACAAAAGCATCTTCATTGTCTACTTTATAAATTTCTCGCAATCGAGAAACTACCGTGTTTATCGTAACACTATTGTTCTGGTTTGTCATAACCTTTAGCTTTATACTGCAAGCACTTATTAAAATGCTTTTTAAAATATTCTTGACATTCCTTACGAAAACTCTTTTTAGTGATCAATGCATAAAATTGAGTATTCGTAATATTTGTCGGAAGAGTCTTGTTTAAAAACATGATCTTCATTCGATTGAACTCTGTTACCCAATCTGTTCCGTAAACCGTTTTGCCAAGCTCTTTCGACTTCTTGTAATCAATAAAAGGCTTATCACTAACCCCTTTATTATTTATGAACATCACCGCGTAGTTGTCTGGGAAAACAATTCCGTAAGGGTTTCGTTGCATCTCTAAAGCGGCTTCCTTGTGAATCAACTCTAAGATCTCTTTGAACTGCACAATTCCACCTATACGTTCGGCCATTTCCGGATTTGAATTTTTCAATTTAGCCCATTCATTTGTACCAAAAACAGTCTCGGCTCTTAATCTTCTTCGAACATCTACTTTGTTACCGCTCATACATATTAAAATAACGATTTATGACCAAAGATACAAATAAAAAAAACGGACCCACCACAGGTCCGTTTCGTCAGTCTGTCACAAAATAAACACCAACAACTTGCGACAATCAAAGTTTCGTAATTTTCAAAACTCCATTCATGAAGTAAACACCTGAAAGGTTTTTGCCAGCATGTATTGTGAAGACTTGTCCCGCAATTCCCGGAACATTTGATAAAAAAACTTTTGTATTAAATTGATATGCAACGCCAGCTTCAATAAAACACTTTACAGATCGTGAAGTGTTTCCATCGTAAACTACCCCATTAATCCGAAATTGAAATAAAGAGTCTGCAGAACTTTGTGTATGATGATTCATTACAACGTCACATACAAATTCTATTTCATAAAGTCCATCTGAAGTAAGAGTATAATTCATAGAAGGCAATGCCAAAGGCGCTGCTATTGTTCCATAAACTATTTTGATCCCAAACGGATCTACTGCATAAAACGCTACTTCAGGCGTACCATTTAGTCCAGGTTCTCCTTGAGGCCCCGGAGGTCCAGGAGGCCCCGGAGGTCCTTGAAGTCCACTTTCACCTTTTGGGCCACGAGTTGCTTTCCCACTATTCGTAAAGCCACATGATTTACAAGTCTCTGCCATAATTATGCGGTAAATGCTCTTAATGAGCTCATGTCAAAAATAAAACCACCTATTTGCTCTTCATCACCTGCATCAACACTAAATTTATATTGTACAGCATCGTAACTAATGTTAACAGGTTGTGTACCACTCAACGGATTTCCATGAAGATCTGTTGCAGCATTTAAAAAATTAGCAACATACTCATCAGCCTTCACATTTGATACAACAAATCTCAAATGAGATCTCCCCAATCCATTTGAACTATACGGTACCCCACCAGTTCCACTTCCAGAAGGAGATTCTAAATCTTTCACCACCTGTATAGTAAGGTTGCCAGCACTAGACAAGATTAATTGAGCTACTGTTGAAAGTAGTACCGGTTGACCATTTGTTTTTGTCTCAACAACACGATATCCAAAAACTAACCCACTCAAATAAGTATCATCAGGCGCATTAACAGAACCGGGCAAAACGCTATCACAAACTCCTGTTCCAGAATTGTAATTGAATGTCAACGATCCATTATCGTTTAACAATACTCCACAATGTCCTTCATAAGGTTTTGCATAAGGCTGTGTAATATAATCTCTAAATGATGAGGTCATTGAAATTAAATTACCAGCGTTGTCAGATAAAGGAACTACGAGAAGTCCTTTAAACTCCAAAGTTTTAGTCAACATGCGAACTTTTGGAACAAGTGTTGCCAGAGGTCCTGTATAATGACAAAACCCTGCTAAGGATTGCCAACCGCTATCAATAAAACCTTGACCGTCTGCACCGGGCGCACCATCCGCACCGGGTAGTCCATCAGCACCGGGCGCACCTGGTAATCCAGGTAATCCCGGAGGGCCTTGCGGTCCAACTGGACCCGGATCACCTTTTTCCCCCGGATCACCTTTTGGACCCGGAATACCCGGAATACCTGGAGGGCCTTGAATACCCGGAATACCTTGCTCCCCCGGATCACCTTTCTCTCCAGTGTAACCTCTTGGCCCACGCAAAAGTTTAGAATCGGTTGCATCAAAACCACAAGTCGGGCAATTTTTATCCTTGCTCATTTGCTAAAATTTCAATCATGTTTTCAAATGCTTCATACACCGCTTTCTGTTCAGGCGTAAGCGCATCGTATGAAATCTCTTTCACTTTTTGAACCGCTGATACGGTTCCTGCATTTTTCACAATGTCAACTAAAACCAAACGTTCTTTTGACTCCGCTTCTTTAATTGGAAGCTCATTAATTATTACTTGTACCATTACCCTAAAATTATTGGATTAGACAAAGCTACATTGGCATCAACAATCATGTTTGTACCTGTAACCGCATTTGTAATTCCAGCATCTACAGCCGCGTTAGAAATGAAATTATTTAAAACCGAAACGTTAATTGATCCACCACCTGTCATCAAAGACTTATATCCAGAATCCGTAATTACAATTACATTTGACAAAATGTGTTTCACAGCACCATTTGTAAACGTAATGCCATCAGACGCTCCATTATTTTGCAAAGATGAATCAATCATTTCAAAACTTGTCCCACCATTTACAGCACCCGCAGTTCCAACCGGATTCTCTGTAAGTAATACGGATCTTGCAATACGAATATGATCACCGGCAGTTTGAATAAATGATTCTCTGAATGAAACAATTTTTGAATCAACTACTTCAATTGTTGGATTAGTAAAACTTCCATCATTTGTTAAAGCGAAACCTTTTCCTGTACTAGAAATAGCATATACTTTATTAATGATCAAATTCCCAGAACTAATCTGGAAGATGGGATATTCGTTAGTTGTAACAGGGTCTTCATGATATGTATTCTCAATCTGATAATCTACAATAACGCTTCCAGACAATCCAATTCCTACAGCACCCGCGTTATTTGAATAACTGTTTGAATAAAGATGTTGTCCTTTCAATATAATTTTACGAGGGATTAAATCCAATGAGTGACTGCGCACATAAATCGATGTACTACCTAAAGCACTACCTCTTCCATCCCACACACCAATATCAATTACACCTTGACAATTTCCACGGAGCGTAGCCAAGTATTGATAATAGTGTGTAATACGATTTCCTTTGATGTACATTGTATCACATGCAGCAATCGTAATACCTTCACTAAATCCAGTTAACGTATTAAATTCAAAGTGAATTGTTGTGGCAGGATTAGTCAAGAAAATTCCAGAACCAGAAATTGAATAGAAATCACCATATCCAAAAATTCGAATATTAGTAGGCGATCCGTTATCTCGAATACAGTTACTATTTGTTAGAATCGTTGCTCCCGGCATGAAGTAATAATTCACATCACTTACAAGCCAATTATCAAATCCTTCGTTGTAAGTACCTGGGAGAATAATAATAGTATCTCCCGGAACTGCATTTTGCGAAGCTACTGCAATTGTCAAAAATGGTTTTGTAATATCGTGACGAGTACCCATAGTATCACTACCTGTTGTCGAAACATACAACGTGTTTGTATGAATAACCTCAGTTGGCCCAGCTGGTCCATCAGCCCCCGGAGGTCCTGCCGGTCCCGGAATCAATTGCAAATTGCATGCATACGATAAAAGGTTAGCAAAAGCTACCCCTAAGTTTTGACCAGGTTGAACAACAACAGTGTTACCACAAGACAATGCTTCACCTGTCCAAATATAACTGTCGATCGGGAAACCATACATTGGCCCCGGAACAACTAATTTTTCGCAACTGCATCTATCCAAAGATCCACAACTGTTGCATTTTCCGCAAGATTCGTTTTGTCCCATTAGTTCGGTATTAAATTTAATGTGGCTCCAATGCTATCAAAAGCTGTTGGAGATCCTATGAATATGTCGCATTCGAAACATTTAACAACTACACCAGTTGCTACAATAGCATCGAAAATTAGGAAGATGTCTGCAGCAGAAACTTCTTCAAGCTGCAAATACTGTAAAAGAATACCTAAACCACTTTGACCATTGAATGTCGAAGCTTCTATAAGATCTCCTACAGTGTCTCCAGTAATCTCTGAAACAAGATCTACAGCTTCCGAAAAATCACTTTCGCAACAAGGTATTTCTAAACCATCAAAGTTTTCTGAAAATAAAGCTTGATTTGCGGCTGTAAAAGAAGAGTTCAAGCAGCATGGATATTTTACAAATACTTTTGCAGGAACTTGATTCATCAATGTAGCAATTTGCAAATGAGGAACGCGACCTCCTAAGTAGTAATATCCAAATCGAGCATCACAGTCTGGACAACAATAGTTTCCATTGTGAGTCATTACAATACCATCAGTTAAAACCGTGGCAATAGCAGATCCAATAGTAACTTCCGTTGTTACCAAACCTTGCGCTTTTTTGAATAAAGCGATCAAAGGATTTACACAATCCGTTGTAGATGAATTACAGCAATTTCCTGGCAACATATTACACTAACAATTGTTGGATCAATGATGGCCCGTTTGTGGAATTAGAAACTAATAACGCACAATCCGAACACTTAATCATTACACCAGAGTTCATAATCGTTTGATACACCGCCAAGATTTCACTCTCTACAGCATATTTGTTCGCTGCCTTAACGCATGCAGCAATTTGAGAAAACAAGCTCTTAGAATTAAAAGCTGAAATCTCTACAATACCCATATCGTAAATAGCCGAAAGGCTAGGATAAGTCGTAAGCGTTTGAGAGATTGATAAATCAAAATCTGAATCACAACACTCCGGAGTTGGATCCAACGTTTCCAAAGCAGTCTGAATATTTCCTGCGACATTTGCCGGAGAAAAACTATTTGAACAACAAGGAATCGGTCCTACATAAGAAGTCCAAGCACTCATGTTAGAAATCAGATCCGACAAAGCTCCTTCACCTCCCAAGAAGTAAAATGAATCAGCGCCCTCGCAATCAGGACAGCAAAACATTGCTTTATTCAGTGTATAAAAACCATTGTTCAAAATGGTAGTTAATTCCGCAGCAATTGTAGATCCATTGACCGAAGCATTTTTAGCAGCCATCTCAATCAAATACAGTAACGGATTCTTACATGCCGGAACTTCGGTTGTTTGAGCAACAATCAATAAATCGGAGGAATTATTTCCACAACAGTTATTTTGTCCCATTATACAAGAGCATTAATTTGATTTTGCAAATCGTCCATACGCAAATTAGCCTGCGCTAAAGCTTCAGTAAGATTCATAATTTCTTGAGCTTGTGTACAACTCTTTTGTCCTAAATACGCTAGGTATTGTAGAGCATTTGTTGTTTCACCACCAATTACAGAAACATCACAAGGAGCAACACTTACGGTAAGATCTTGAGCAGTAGTTTGACTTGCAACAACCGTTTGAGTAAACTGAGACAAAATCAAATTGATTAAGTCTTTAAAGGTCTTCGGAGGACAATGACCTTCTGGAACCAAATCCTCATACGAATAATTGGCCAGATCAAACTCCTTGTAAATGTTTTTAAACGTGGCATCGATCTTACACAAGATTTCATCCAATGAATCTCCTGAAGAAACATCAATACAGTGCAATTTTTTACCGAAGTAAAAGACGCACTTGGTTGACTGCTTTACACAACCGGAACTGTTTTTTTCTGTATAGCTCATAACTATAAAATAAGCATTTTTTTTATTCTACGCAAGGTACTCCTGTAGGGGTAATTGTAAAACCTTCTCCTACACCATCAAAAACAATTGAAGATAAGTTTTGAGAAGCGCATCCGCACACGCTGATTGTAGTATCTTCTACAGTATTTATATCTGCTGTAATCAATTCTCCGGAACAGTTGTAATACGAATATGTACCAACCAAACCTTGAGGAAAAAATAAATCGAAAATTACACAAGGCGGGCAGCATACCCCATGCTCGATGTTACGATCCCAATCCCAAACCTTAAAGTCTCGGATCGTAGGCATTCTGTCTGGAAGACAACACATTTTAATTCCTTCCATGACAAGCATAGCTTCCGCAAAAACAAGTTCGCTATAAGCTTTGATTGTTTCAAAGCATGGAACTTGCGCTCTCTCCGGTACATATTGAATTAACCGAATACCTTCAACAACTTCTCGATCGGGTAAACAAGTTTGACAGTCTTCGTGAACTTGTACATCTACGAAGAAAGTTTCCCAATCTACTACCTTGTACATCAAGATGTCGCAATCGGCTATAGGGATAAGCTTGAAGCAACCCTCTGTAACCATCTTTGAAATGGATCGAATCTCCCCAACAGTTTTGTTGAAGAACTTATCTGGATAGTTTTCGTTATACGCTTTCCCTGTAAATTTGAAAAGAATCTCTTGACCATTTACAGATAACGGATTGTGCGTAGTACAACATACTAAACGATAGAATTCCGGTTCTGCTAAATTCATCATCGTTTTCTAACTTTTTGTTTCAAATCAAATATTGTAACGCCAGGATGCGTATGCAAATAGAAATCAATTTCTTGATTCACTCTTTGAACACAAAGAGAACAACACTCTCGACCATCCTTAGCTCTAGTCAATTGAATACCTGTACAAGTACAAGTACCACAATTTTTACAATGCTGTACTGACATATCAACAAGTTTTACAATCTACTTTTTCCATTAATGCTACTGCATAATCATACAAGCGCATAGCTCCTGCACAATCTCCCTCAATCTCAGCTTTAATTTTCGCCACCTTCAAGAATCGATCAATTCTGTCTAAAGCATCAAACCGAGCTTTTAGTTCGCCAGTAGGTTCACAAGGTCCCAAATTTAATTTGGCATACAATCCCTTCAAACGAAGTTTTGCCGATACTGTACGGAAGATATGTTGCGTAAACGTCAACAAATCATTTGGTGCTACAGAATAGTCAATCAAATAGATTCCATCTGGTAGCGGATATTGTTTCAATCCACAGTTCTCTGTCTGGATCCCAAACATGCATGCATTAAGATTTAATGCAAATCCCGGAGCAATGGCCGGAGTAGTTGCAGATCCAAAAGTTACACAAGCTACATTACCTGGCAATTGAACAACCAACTGCGGATTAGTAACAGGCAATACAGAACTGTAGTTGCTGTAATCTTCAATTCGAAAAATACATTCCGTCATTTGATCTTCCGGAACGTTTACGTTTAACAAATGTGTTTCCATAAAATGAAGTTAAAAAAAATGGAGAATGGAGCAACCCCCACCCTCCATTTTAAGATTTGTTTTTTTTCTCGATTAGATCGGAGCGTAAACAAACGGAGTGTGTGCAAACGTTTCCAACGATACTACTGAGTTCACAGATCCTAACCAAGCCGTCATCAATGCTTCAAAGTTTGTCATTGTAGGCGATGTAGCAGCATTACAAGGAACGTAAATGCTCAACTCATAGAAAGTCGCTGAGAATGTTGCATCATGGTTGTCTTGTGTCGGAACCTTGTGAACCAAACGGTAACGAGTGTACAATCCTGATCGGTTGATCAAGTTGAACCAAACATTTCCTTGCTCGATTTCACGGTAACGCTGGTGAGCAGAGAATTTGAAAGCGTGTTCAGTACTTTCGTCAATGAACTCTTTCAATACATCTTCACCAAATCCACGTCCTTCGTACCCTGTGTTTTCACAAGTGTAGCACAAACCTGTAGCACATGGATTACCAGAATCATCAACCATTGTGATTGAAGAAATACGAACTACATCTTTTTTGTTGTAGTCATCGTACTGGTAAGAACAAGTACCGAATTGAGTGTCTACATAAGCTGTAGCAAAACGAATACCTGCCAAAGTTCCTGGCAAATATCCCGGAGACACATACTGGTCAAAAGTATCAGCTGCAGTATAACCAGCGGCAACTGCTTCCGCAGATGTAGGGAACAATGGATTTTGCGCTTGATCGTAAACGATCGGACGAATGAAATGCTTCAAGTATTCGTTTTCAAGAATAGCTTGAGCCCATTGGATCATCACCAAAGTAGAATCAACTTCTGCAGGAGCAACTGAATCTACTGGACAACAACCTGTGTATGCAGATACTCGACGAGAAGTCATGTGTCCTAATACACCAAGAACTGGAGAACCTGTCAACAAGATGTTCAAGTTGTACGTGTTTCCACAGTAGAACTTGAACTCACAAGTTCCGTAATCATCAACGTCAAAAGTTGCATCCGTTGAAGATCCACCAATTGCAGCACTATCCAAAGTTACGGTGTCACCAATAACATACCCAGAACCAATTGAAGCATCCTCTACTTCAACAACAACTCCACCAACTACAGTAACGTTTACCGTCATCAAAGTACCTGTACCACCAGTAACAGGAACATTTGTGTAAGTACCATCTGTGTAGCCGGTACCACCACCTGCAATTGACAATGTAGTAGTTGCCGTAAAGTTTGTGTTACCCAAGTGGCATACAGCTTGTTCTGGAGCAGCACAATCGTATCTCTGGTACTCGGTGATGTAACGAGGATTGATCAAGCGAGATTTCCAACTTCCTAAGTAGTTTACGTCCGATCCAACGGAAGCATTAGGGAATGGTGAAGCCATTGCAATAAGCAAAGGTTTTCCTGTTGTAACTGCTGCGGAAGCTGCTGTAACAGACAAGTAATCCGCTGCATTAAATACACCAAAGGTTCCTGCTCCTAAAGAAAACGGTGCACCCGTCTTCCAAAGATCTGCCAAGTGAGTACCGGCAGCACTCAAGAAACCATTCTGTACAGCAACCGCTGTACCTGATCCAGCTTGTGTAGGTTTCGAACCTAGAAACGGCATTCTAAACGGTAAATGTTTCATAATGTAACTTTTAATTAAAAAAACTAGAGTAAATAATGTAAGTAAAAAAAACCATATAGTCAAACTATTTGATTAATTGTTTTCTTCTACTTGATTTGCAGACAACTGGTTCGGAACCATTGACTCAATATTACCGCCCAAGATTTTAACCGTTTCCAAAATAAAAAGTTCTCCAAGATCTTTCTTGAATATGCAATTTACAGTAGCCGTAGCATTAGCATCCAACTCAAAATTAAATACTCCTACTTTAGTTACCGGCTCCGGAAATCTATAATAAATCAATTTCGCTGATTCAATTTCAAAATCATCATTGGTATAAATAATCAAACGCTGATCATTCATGGTGCAAAAAGTTTCACCCCACTCCCAAGAAGGTTTTTCATTTTCAGATCTCAAATACAAATCGACGTTTGATTCTCCTACGAGGTAACAAACCATATTGCGAGAGTTTTCACAACAGTTGTTTGTAGCCGATAGCTGTAGACGACGAAACTCGAAATAATCATCAAACAGTTTTTGAGAGACATAATAACCATCTTTCTTTGCAATGGTCAAATCTTTCGGCATTGTAGTGATTGGCGAATAGTCTGTCATTCGACGTTTAGAAGCTTCGTCACCTTCCTTCTTTAAGTTCATGCCAGAAAGGTTTCTTCGCAACCATTTAATGCGACCTTCATTGTACGCAGTCAAGATTTGAGTCTCTGTGAAATTGTCAAAATCTTTACGATCTTGTTTGTTCAATTTATATCGAACATGCTGAATAATATAATCTGGACTAATTCCCATAATTCAATGTATAAAAATAAGATACAAAAAAAAACCGGGACTTGCCCGGTCTTTGAATTACTTCCAATACTTCTCTTTGATTTCCTTAAAGAGTTTCTGAGAAATGTCTGAGTTTGTCGTATCTTTTAAAGTCTCAACAACTTCAAAAACGTTTCGACCTAAATTCGTGTTTGTATTGCGATCGAACAACGCTTTGTCTCGTTCGTAAATTGCTTTGTAGAACATTGCATCACGAACCAAAGCTTCAACCGTTACATCGTCACGCTCACGCTCCGCACACTCAATGAACTTTTCAACAGCTCTTGCAACCGGTAGATCCGCTTTACCATCAATGAAGTTTTGAAGTTGAGCATAGAACACTTCTTTGCTTTGGCTTTGGCGCAAGCTTCGAGCATCTGGACTCAACACTTTACACATATAGAACATGAAGTTTGTGTCCTCTTCGTAAAGCTCATCCAAAATACGACCAGCCTGATTCTTCTTACGCATTAGACTTACGTCTTTAGCAGTTTCACGTCGATCAACACTCAAGTAAAATTTCAATTGTCTCGAACGAGCATCTTCCAGATCTTTACCGATCATTGAGAATCCACCGGCCATAATAGCTTCGTAAATTACAAAGTCTTTTACGTTTTTTGATGGCATCAAATAATCATCATCGTTTCCGTAAATTAATCGAATCTTGGAATAATAATCCCCAAGATCTGCTCGGAAAGTTTTCACATAAGACCAGAAGTCAGGATCTTCCAAATGGTCAGCCGGTTCGTGATTACCGTTGTGAGCTTTTTCCAAGTAAGCTACTTTTTTGCGTATAGATAAAATTTTTGCAGCTCGACGTTCTTTATCTTCAATGCTACGAATAGCTTTTGATTCTTCATCCATTCCGGTAATGTATCGCAGAGATCCGTCCTCGCGAGTCAAACAAATCATTGGTTCACTTTGACTTGTGTTTGGCATAATCGTAAATCCATTTTCAGCCAATCCTAAATTGTCATTTGTTGGACGAGCCTTAATAGTAACGATGCCTGAATATTCGCTCATGTCAATTAGTTCATTCGCGGTTTCCTTGTTTTTACTCATAATGTCGTTGGTTTTATTTATGCAATGATACAAAAAAAAGGCAGCATTTTTAAATACCGCCCTTTTTAACTAAATAGAAACTATCGTTGCGAGGACAGGACTCGAACCTGCGACCTTCGGGTTATGAGCCCAACGAGCTACCAACTGCTCCACCTCACGGAACAAAGATATAAAAAAAAGGAGTCAGTAAAACCAACTCCTTTTCAATTTATTGCTTCTTAGGATTAAATATGTCCACCGGTGAATGGGTTACGCATCACAAAGCGAAGCATCTTTGTTGGATCTTCAATCCAAATTGCTTTATGCTTTTGACGAATGATAACCTCATACCCGTTGAAACGCGCAGAAGATTGGAATCCTTGAGTACGTCCCAAATAGTCCATAGAACCGTTGATGTAATTCCAAGTCAACTGACCACCCCAAGCACTCTCCAACAATTTAATGTTACCAGCACCCATTTCAGTTACATCAAAGAACAAGAAGCTGTAAGAAGACAAACGGTGTCCGTTAACCATAGGGTTCTCGATGTCGTTTGCTTGTGCAGGGTTCAATGCCGGGTTAACCTCGAACTCAACATTAGCCAAGTAAGGAATCTTGAACTTAGTGAACGCATATCCGTAAGACAAGTTCATTGGATCACCTTTAACAATTCCCAGTGCTTGAGCATCGTAAGTGAATACCGGATTCAAGTTCTTTTTCTCCAATGTTGCAGTTACCAACTCCATACCTCCAGTACCAGTTTGAACTAGCAAATCGCGACCGGATTCCGGACCAACAAAGTCAACACGACCGTTGTAGTGGTTGAACAACTCAGCTTTGAACATATCCAAAGTAAACTCATGCAAGTTGTAAACGTGAGAGTTACTGTTTTGAGTTTGTTTCCACAAACCTACAGAACGATATCCGCTCTCCGGTGATTGAGGACCACCTTCAAAACGTCCACCTTTACCCCACATCAATTCGCTTTCGATATCCATCGCCACTTGCGTGAAGTGCATACCTTCCAACTTTGTAATGTAAGAACGAACGATTTCACCGTTGTTCATTTGAGACTTCAACCAAGCAGCTCCTTTTGCATCAGCAATTTGAGAAATTGTAGTCCATGATGGATCCAGCTCACGCTTTACTTGATCGCTCATTTCCCACAACATCTTCACAGGAATCTTACCTTCTGCAGTCATACCGCCAAGCTTCATCAAAGCAGCTTCGTCACTCACAGAGTACTCAACGTTAGCGTAAGTATTACCTACATAGTTGTAGAACTCTTTGTAACGAGCTTCAGTGTACATACCAGAGTTCTTCTGATCGTAAGCTGTTTTGGAAGAGGTGATCTTGAAGAATACTGTTCCTTTCTCCAAGAACTGATTTGGAAATACCAAATCCGGATCATCTGTTGAGTTCATCAAAGTTACCGTGTAAATCGCATAAGCTCTGTTCGGGCCATCTACGATCTCATCATCAGTAACACGCAATTCCAAACCTTGAAACTTATCATAAGTGATAATGTCTGTATGACCAAACTTACGCTTGTTCAATTTGATCTGGAAAGGTTGTCCACCACGACCTTTGTTTACGTTCAAAGGATCAAGATCCTCAACGATTTCAGGCATAGCTTCTGCAACAGGGTGTTTCCAAGTCCAACGTCCATCAGGATCCGTGACTTTGATAGTTTCTTTTGAACCAAAGCGTGCCATGTTGTACAAAGGACGCTCGATTTTTGCCGTTTGAGCCCACAACTCAATTACTCCCATATCTTGACCCTTAGTCTCTTTCATCAAGTTCTTAAGGTGATACTTGTCAACATTCGATGTGGCTTCAATAAGCGTATCTTCTAAAAAGATACCGTTGTTTAATGAAGGTGTCATGTTTACTTTTTTTTATTTATTACCATGCAATCTAAATCCAGGTTTAGGCTTCATGCCCCCAACACTTCTTGTTCCTGGTGCCGGTGTTCCTTGTGCAGTAGGTGTACCTAAAGAGCGATGTCCTGAACTGCTCATAGCATCTACAGCATTTTTATTTAGTTCTCTGGAAAGTTCTGTTTTCACAGTTTCCATAAAAGCTTTCTTGTCTCGAAGGATCATAAGCACCATTGCAACAGCTTCCGGATCCGGTTGCGCTCCTACTTGCGCTTGCTCCAAACGGTACCCCAATTCATTTGTTGGTTTACCTGACATGGTTTGATAGTTCTTTCCTGTAAGACCGTAGTAAAGAGCTGCACGTGTATCTTCGTTCAACTGTAATCCAGACAACTCTGGTTTTTGCAATGTCTGTAAGTACAATTCGTTAAGCTTTTGCTCACCCTCTTTACGAGTAGCATCAATCTTAGCTTGCTTTGCCAAACGATCACTAAGCTTTTGTGCTTGACGATCATCCAGTTTTTTCTTGTACTCCTTTGCGTATCGCAATACATTTTCATCACCGCGATCTGCAATAAGACCTACTTCCTTTTCAATTTCTTCTGGAGATAAAACTCCTTCGTCGCGCAAGTATTCACGAATAATTGCGAATCGATCGTTTTCATCTTCCGGATTCAAAGAACGTTGCTCATCCATTTGAGCCAATTGTTTGAACAATGTTTGACGTTCCTCCGGCGTTGCTCCATTCAAGTGATAACCAATCACAGCTTGAATTTCTTCCGGGAATTGCTTAAACAATTCTACAGGAGCCGTTGCTGCCGTTTGATTTACCTTGTGATTGATATTCTCTACAATGAGTTCTTTAATCTCATCAGGAGTCATATCCTTCAACTCTTTTAGAGGGTTACCTTGCTCGTCAATCCATAATTCAAGAAGACCGTCTTTTACAAGTCCTTCTAAAGCTCCCACTAAACTAGGATCGGCTGTAGAAGAAGCTTGTCCTGAAGCTGCACCGGTATTGTCATCATCTTCAAATGTCATTAAGTCTTTTAATGCATCTGGATCATCACTTGTTCCTGATCCTCCCGCAGCCAATCGAGCAGCTTCTTCTTCTGCTAAACGCGCAGCTTCTTCAGCTTCTCTCTTTTTTACATCATCCTGATAACTGTCTTCCAAGGAAGGAACATTTGCAGGTTTAGTAAAATTAGGAGCTGGATTTGCTCCAGTAGGAATGACTACTGTATCGTCATCCTCTTCAAACGTCATCAATTTTTTAAAGTCATCGTCCGAAACGCTATTCGACGAAGACTGCAAGTTGTTTGTGATACTCATAATTGTTGGTTTACTGACATTAATTAATATACGAAAAACTCCCCATTTTAACCCTAATTAGTTTAGAATTAAAATGAGGAAGTATTTTTTTAAGCATAGTATATAGCTAACTTATTTTTTATCATATTGATTTTTATTCACCAAAGCTTGGGTAGTTTCCATATTTTCACGAGCTAATTTGTTTTGTTCCTTCTCTCTTTCGAAAGCCAAACGCTCGGAGTCACGAGAAGTTTCTTGATTCAAACGATCTCGATTCAACTGCATGGTGTCTTGGTAACGCTCACTATCTCGAATAGTTTTTAACAAGTCCATTTGATCAGACTGGTTATTCTTATTGAGATCTTGCATTGCAGCATATCCAGAAGATTTAATCTCATCACGCAACAAGTTTACTTGGTGAGTAATCATGTTCTGTAGAGCCTTAAAGTTGTTCGCTTTGTCAACCTCTAATTGACGCAAACGATCTTGCTCTTTGATTTTCTCCATGTCTCGTGCATGCTGTTCTTGCGCTTGCTTTTGCAAACGTTCTTCGTAACTTTTAGCAACGTCTTTCAATTGATTCAAAGTTTTAACCTGACTCAATTCAATACCATCAATCAAACTCAATTGAAGAGTATTTAATCCCATTGCCCAACGTTTAAGACCTTCTAAAATCTCATTTTTAGAAGCACTATTCTCAACAAAGATTTGAAGATCTCGAAGTAACAAATCAGTTCCATGAACTTCCATGATCACACGCTCTACGTTATTGATCATTCCTCGCAAGATATTGGAGGGTTTTGTAGAGTAATAGAACTGAGCAACGTGAGTACGCATTTCATGAACTCTCGGCATCAACAACTCTCTATGATTTGTAAAGTACGTGTCCGTTCGGTTATGCGAAGCCACTACAGCTTGTTCAATACCGGTTGCCGTAGTTTGACCAATCTGTTGTCCTAAACGTTGTGGAGTAAATCCAAGAACATCGTTTGCCATTTGTTTGGCGTATTCCGAAATACGAAGACGCGACATCAAGCGATCTGTTTGAGACAAGTCCAATCTTTGGAAATGGCTAAATCCTGTAGGTGCTTCAAGATTGGCAATAGATCCATCTAAGGGAAGCATTTGCCATTCACGCATTGCACCATACGCTTTTGCGTAATTGTGTTTACCCCAATCCTCGCCATTGGAGTGTTGAGGAAGTGTTCCGTGATCCAATACTACAACAGGTCCGATCTCATCAACCATGATATCGTTTATCTGGTTGTTGGCCATATTGAATAAGATTTGAGCAGGTTTCAGTAAATCTATAGCAGATCTTGATTCATATCCTCGGTTTCCAAACTCACGACCTTCAATTGGCAACTTAGATCCGTAAAGAGTATTGTTGCTTTTGAATTGGAACTTTAAAGGTCCCGGTTTTTTTCGTCCAATTCCAATATAAATGGAGTCAGTATTATCACCGGTAAACGCAGAACTAAATGTCGAATGAGAAGCCCCAATCTTTTTTGCTCCCCACGTTTCATTAATCCAGAACCAATCTACGTGTTGTCCATAGACTAACGTAGTAGTATCTTTTTCTTTTGAGAACTTGTTGTTGTAAATCGGATTTAATTGAACCTTAAAGTTCTCGTCTACCAACTTTGTTGTAGTCTGATTGAACCTGTTGATTTCAGTAAGTAAACCCAACTTGCGTTGAGATTTCCAGTAAAATGTGCCGATTCGAACTAAGCCCGTGTCATGCATTAGAGAGAGGTCGGAATTTCTTCCTAATACACAATCTACAATACTTGAATCTAAACTTACACCAGCAGCTTGAGATACTGCCATCAACTTTTTAGTATCAGAACCGTAGCGACGATTTTCCTCATCGCTCAAGTTATTATCCCACATTTCGCCATGGCTGTTATCCCCTATCGCCATTCGTGCAGAATAAGACGGATCCCACGAAATCAATTTCTCCAAATCTTCTTCGGATAAATTTTCACGCTCGGAATCAATTACACTGGCAACAGTTCCTACTTCAAAATATCCGGCATAAAGTCTTTCAGATATCCAATCGACCATCGGATTTTGATGAGAGAATGTCAATTCTGGACGAAGTACTTCTACATCGTAATCGTCTTCGTACATTTTAATATGCCAATACTCGGAATTTGTTTTTAACAAATCTCCAAAACCGTCTCGTTCCTTTTCTTCAAAACGCAAGCGATTGTAATCAATCTCATGCAAACGTGCTGCCCAACGTTCCAAAGAGCTTCGGTAAGTTTTTGAATAGAACTCATCAATCTCTTGAATCTGACCTTCTAAATTTTCAGGAGATAACGCCTGGGCAAACTCTGGAGAATTGGGATCTGCTCCCTGATCAATCATTGCTTGAGCAAGTTTGGCCTGACCATATTCCAAAAGCACGTCTCCAATTTCTTGAGACTTTTTATCCATAATTTCATTTACCGATCTGTCATCTACAGCACGGTAATCGATCTTAGTTTCGATCTTACTGAACTCATTGAGTAGAGTTTCGTAATAAGTCGGAATTAAGGGATAGAATTTCAATTCCAAAGCTTCTGGGGAATTGTCTGGTTCATCAGCAACCATTTCAAGAATATCGCTGTATTCGTTTACCTCATCGACGATGTAATCCGAACGATCCAAAATACCGGCAGCCAAGTTATTATTCTTGATAATGCGCGGAGCTTTTTTTTCAATTTGGCGCAATCCTTCCAATTCCAAAAAATCTACATTTAGACGAATCCACAAATCATTTTTCATGTGTGCAGGAATCATCTGAACAGGTAAACTCATGGACTGTATGCTTCCGCTGTACTGTTCAAACTCAAATTCGCCAAATGCGTCTTTACCTTTCTTTTTTCCCATATTATTTCATATTTCGAAAAGCTGATCGTTTACCTGACCTAGACATTCCGGACTTACTTTTACCCAATGTTTTAAAAGGCGATCTATTTAATGTACTAATATTTTTTGGATTTTGCATCATAGTGAACTCACCATCCTCACTTTCATCAGTCTTAACAATGGTTTCAACAAATCCACCTCTGTTTCCTGAGTGAACATATATTAGCGTGGCCAGAGCCGATAATGAAATCATCCTATCGACGTTTAATCCTTTGTAGTAAAGAATCATTTCTTTTATCGCCATGGAATCTGGAATACGAACCACCCCTTTTATAGTTCGAATTGGATTCCCTTCTTCATCAGTTTCCGTATAAAGAGTTTCTGTGACAAACTTCAACAAGTTGTTCAATAGAATGTCTTCGAAAATTCTACCACGGTTAACCCATCCGTATTCAGTATTATTGTCAATAGTGGTAAATCCAATTTCACGATTGAACACAAACTGCTTCGATTGGACTAAATACTTTTGCAATCGTCTACGTTTAATCTCGTTGATCACTACATCGACGTTTGATTCCATCAAAGTCCATGCTTGATAAAGCAACATGATTTTTATAATCTCATCAATGGAATCATTAATGTCATCATAACGACCGGTCCACGCACAAACTATTCGATCTCCTTCTTGCGTGTTCTCCATTTGACCATTTATGTAACGCGTAACCAACTGTGGGTTTCGATACACATAAACCGAAATCAAGGAGTCGGACGTAATAGTTTTACCCTTGCGCACGGGATCGACTGACATGTAGTAAGTCAACAAAGGTTTGAGTTGTTTTATCGGACGCTCCCAGATTTGAATTGCTCCACGCTTATCCGGCATTTTCGGATTAATTGGAAATTCTGTAATTGGAATACGATTTGATTCAAAAATTTCAATCTCATTAATGTTACCGGTAGAACTGTATTCCAGATCTACAGATTCGTAAGGAAACTCATTTCGTTTCAATCGTTGTTCATGCCCCTCTAATAATGCGATCGGCATATCGCTTTCTCCACGAAACTTAAATGCTTCGTCCAAGTATGTTGGCTTCTGGGAACAACGTGTAGCGTAGGCTTTAGGATGAAGATCACGTTGCCACTTTTCTTTTTGTTGTTCCAGGTGTTTCATTGCACCGGCCACATCAGAATTTCCGAACTCATCGACAAATCCTTTGTAACCATGAACCTCTGAAATAAATAACCCGGTTTTAATAGGCGGCCCATCTTTTGAAGCAAGCTTGTTTATTACGCCATAGAATCCATTTTCTTCTGGAGCATACATGTAATTTTTCAAAGGTTCACATTGAGTCAAATCCCCAACGGATCCTGCACCAATAAAAAATCCTGTAGATACGTCTCCATCTTCTAAAGCCGATTTGATGAATTCGTAAGTTGCATCCATTTTTGGAGCAACCCCCGCTTCTTCATGAAAGAAGTAATCTTTTGCTCCCCCTACACCATTTGTTGGAGAACGCTCAAAAGAAGTTGCTGTAAATACACCTTTACGACCTTGTAAGACTTCTATACCAAACTCGTTTATATGTTTGTGAACTTGTGTCCAATCTCCTTGAGCTCCACTTATTGGTCTTCTCCATGGAGTATGCTGATTTAAATGATCTCGATAAGTTTCAGCAAATCGCCAAGCTCCTTTTGAACCAGTATTATACTGTTCTAGGGATGCTCCAATTTGAGTAACTACCGAAGGTTCAAACCAAATTAAACCTACTGGAACACTTATGTGGTAGAATGTAGATCCCATTTGACGTTTCTTTGTCATAATTCCATGCAATCCTTTAAGACGAGCAATAAACTCGTAAAGGTCTACATGGTAGTGAACGTCTATCAGACTAGGAAGCAAAACCATTTTAAGGTCTTTCCAGTATATAGGGCAGAAGTTTAACCAAAAATAAAGGAATCTTGAAAAGTAATAGTACCGGTCATCAATCTTCATGATTAAACCTTTTCGACAAAATAACTTTTCATTATCCCAAAAAGAATCATGATCTTTTGTACCTTCTCTTAAATCAGAATAGTACCCAAGTTCGTTGTAGTTTTTCTGCATTCGCAAAGCAACATCATGAACTACTTGATCGAACTTGTATTCACCAATCTCTTTAAAGCAATTCTCTTCCAGGAATGTCGCAAAATCTTCTTGGCTATCAAATGAAATGGTGCTATACTCCCCATTTTCATAATAGGGGATCTCAGTATAGATAAGTCCAGGAAACTTATACTTATGCATCGTAAGCTGTTTTTAATCCACCTCGATTTCGTGCCACACGTTTTCCATCTTTCTCTTCAACAATCATATCTCGTCGCTGCTGATCAAATTGTTTTTTCAGATCTGAAAACCCAAGTGCCATGTCTCTTAAACTTTTTGCTTTGGCCGGATCCATATCGATCATTGAAAAGGCATGCACTTGATTAGCCATTTGATTCAACATTTCACTAATCATGACGTAAGCTTTAGAAGAAGGTAGTTCATAAAGCTCGCTGAGTTTCTTTTTAGCAATTACAATAAGCGGATCTTCAATATCAAAGTCGCACTCCATGTCAGCCAATACTTTGAACTCTCGCTCATAGATTGAATAATTGAAATACGGATTCGATATTGATTCGCAAGTCGTATAGTAGAGGTAAGAAAAGATTTTAATCTGTTCTTCCGGATCTGTAAACTTTTCAACTATTCGTTTCAAGAAAGGAATGTTGTAGCAATGAACTGACAACTTCACATTTTTTGAAACAGGATTATACTCGATTAAGGTCAACTGCGTGTCCATTCTTTTTAGCTTTAAAATTTCTAACAAACTCTGGATTCTCTTTCAAGAAATTTATCACGGCAATCGCTTCACGTTCCATATAATCAACCTTATGTTTTACAACGTCTCGTACCAATTCATTTCCATACTGATCGACTAAGTAAGTAGGAAACCCATACTTATCCTTTTTGTCCAATTCAAAGGTAACGTGCTTTATTGCCAAATTTCGAGGAACCAAATTGTAATTGTGTCTTCGAATCATATACATGTAAAGTGACAACTGCAAAGAGTAATGCATGAAGTTACAGTCATCCAAGTGGTTCAAAAACGATAGCATCTTTTTAGAATTCCCCAAGCGATCTCTGTAGGATTCCTTTTCAAGATCCTTGTTTGTTTTATGGTCTTCTATATCAATGTAAATGTCATCAATGAATACTTCATCAGATTGTCCAGTAAGACCGGCACTATTGAGATAAACAAAGTGTTCTGGATAAATTCCCGGAGTAAGTTTTTGAGGTGGCGCCAATTTAACATCACCTTTCATGATAGGTGGATATAATGGAAGGATTTTTCCATTGTATTCATGCACCGGTTTACTCAACCATTTTAATTCTTGCTGCAGGTGATAACGACTACCGCAATCAGTAGCCCTTTTGTTTTCACGATCCCACAATTCAAGAATTTCTGTAACGGTTAAACCGGTATATACTTTCTTTTTTGATTGACCTGTAGAACATCGATACGCTTGCGCTTGCGCATCAAAGTGCTCATGAAACATTTGGATCACTGTTGTTACACTAATCCAATCAATCGTTTCAACTCCTGGTAATGAAACGTATGCGTGTCCTTCTTCTACAAAATACAGTGCCATACGTGAAATTAAGAAATTTCCGGATAATGGTGAGCCATTAAATCTTTTACTTCCAATCTTGCGCGAAGTTGTTCTATTGGATGCTCGGAAGCTAAACGTTGTAGATAATTTTCTGCTTCACCCAAATCAATCTTTTTATCGTCCATCAATCGCTCTACAGATTCAATTGTTTTCATCAAAATTGAAATATCCAAACTGTCTTCCACACTTAATATTACTGGAAACTTTTTTGCTTTGCACTCAAATGACAAAGATGCTGTGGCCAGATACAAAGTGCAACCACATAAACTGCAGCAAGGTGCTGAACCTGGAACAACACATTTCGATCCTTCTCGATCAATATGCTCGCATGAATTACATACGTCCATTCGAGCATCAGCTATGGCCTTAATAGTTTCGTTTGTGAAAACTCGATTCTTAATTCCCTCCAGAATCTTTTCTTTTTCTTTCCATACGTGCTGTATAGTCGCTATTGATAGTTTCATAATAGTTTTCGATTTTCTCTAAAGCCTTTTCTAAATTCTGCAGCTTTTGAAAGTTTGCTTCTCGTTTACTTCTCTTGAATGTTTGATTTTCCGAAAGTTCAAGTTTTGCATGAAACCTTTCAATTGCACGCTTTACTTTTCGCTTACTGAGTAACAGTACTCCAAAGTATTCCATGCGCATAGCAACTTTGTCAAAGTTTTGGATCTTACTGTATAATGTGCCGTAATAAGTCTTTACAATAAATTCCGCAACCTCTGGATCCAAGTTATGCTTCTCTACAGCTTTCTTGACAATGTACTTAAACTTTGTTGAACTCTCAAACGCCATCGTGAATCAAAGTTAGTTGATAAAAGATTCTATCTCCCAGATAGGCTATAGAAGGAAAGTTGAGTGAAATCTTTTTGTCTTGTTTGATCACATAGTCGGTTTCCGAAATCATTTGACCAATAAAATTTCTTGGAGACTGTGCATTTTTATACAGGTCTAACGTAACAAGATGAGAACAAAAAGCACTCATTGTAACTCCTTCTGGATAATACGCTCCTAGATAAGCTAAGGTTTCGATTTGTTTTTCGGATAGTTCTACGGTAGTGTCCACCAATAAAAAATGATGTAACAATTGAAGCTTAACTATTGAAAGTTTACTTACTGTCGCCCTCAGTTTTTGTACTTGATTCATTTTCTTGTCTTTGAGTAATCATTGCTCGACGTAGGTTTAACTCGAAACGATCTTGTCTAGCTTTTACAAGTCTTGTTTGAAGTTCTTCATACTCCACTATGTTCCGAAGCTTTTTCAACTCTTCTTGGAATTCATCAGAAGTAGGATCTAATCTTTTAACCTCTTCTGAATTGTTGGTGTTTATTTCTGACATTTAACTGATTTTGAGTTATTCAAATGTAAATAAAAAATAGTTACATAAAAAATCCCACCTGTTACAGTGGGAATTTCTCAAAGGTGTTTGCTTTTGGATACAAAATAATCAAAGCAATAGTCAGTCCTAATAACTACAAATCAAAGATATAAAAAAAATCCCATCTTTTACAATGGGATCTTTTAACTCTAAACCAATAACTATTTCAACCGGGGATTTTTTCCCTTTCCGTTGCGTGCTCGATTTTTTGAAGCACTCTCTTTGACGAGTTTACCACTCTTGGTATGACTCATATCTTTTCCATCACCGTTGCCGTAAGTTCCAGCTTTTCGATTAGCCCGATTTAATTCCACGCGATAATCAACTTTGTCTTTTTGATATTTTTTATCGTAAGCCAATTTCTTTTTACGCGCTTCTGGATTCTTATCCAAGTACCTTGCGGAATCACTTTTACCAGTGCGTTTACCCGCTAAACCGTTTCGAGCCATAATCTATTACTTATCTTCAACAATTGGCAAATAGAATCCCATCAAACGAAGACCGTTGCTTCGTCTCCAGATGTCAGATTCCAGATCATAAGATTCATGCACTTTGTCGTCAACAACAGTACCTTCTCGCGAAAGTTTGTTTGCAGTAGTGTTCCCATCTACAGTAGTAAATGAAAATCCCTCAACTTTCTCTACAATTGCAATATGACCAGTTGCTTGAGCTTTTGATTTACTGTATCGACGATAAACAGCAACCGCCCCTGGAACCGGTTTTGTTACCCAGAAAGGCTTCAACTCGTCCATAAGACTAGCCTTGCGTAAAACCGCAGAGCTTGGAGAAACCATTAAATGATACAACCCGGCTTCCTTCCAAACCAATCGTGCAAAGTGACCGCACCAAGGATCGCCTTTTCGGAAACCTACGGCCATCATCAGTTTTTGAAACGTTTTGTTTATGAATCCTTGGTTTGGCGGAATCTCTTCTTGACCAATGTAGGATCTTGCAATCTTGGCAGCTTTCAAACCTTTTTCAAGATCTACTTTAAACTTCTTTTTTTCTACAGCTTCCATAAGTTCATCTGAATTGTTTTCTACAATATTACTTTTTTTTATCCAAGCTAAAAAATCCGTAAGTTCCTCAGTTACTTTTTGATAAGACAAATGACCATCGCGAATAAGATTTTTCAAGTTCTTTTCCGAAGCATCATCCATGTCAGTACTTGAGTGCTGAACTACAGCATCACAGAATAAATAACGACCTAGATTTTCATTTGGGTGAGCATTGTCAAACTCATACGCCATTGACGATCTAACCAACTGTTCTGCTTCAGTCATAAGCATATCCGGCATTTCCAATAACCAATGCAACTTTCCGGCATCTGGATTTATTGGTTTTTCAATTTTACCGGTTCCTAAGTTCAGAACATTGATCTCGCGATCATCAGCCAATTTACGAGCTTCTTTTAATGCAGCTTCAGAAGGGTTATTCAACCCATTACCTCCATCAATGTAAGGAACTCCGTTGATCAGATGAGGTTTGAAATATACTTGAGCTGACATTGTTGCTCGAACTCCATCTTGAACACGACAAGTTTTAGTCCAGTTGTTGCGTTTGAAGAATACAAACTCGCGCGACTGAATGTTGTATGCCGGAATTAATACATCACATTTCAGATCCTGAAACAGCATGTCTCCAAAATACTCGTTCAATACTTTGTTGACATATTCATCATTGTACATCGGTTTACGCAACTTATACAAGAATCGTTTGTCAAAGATCTTTGGACCATGTACCAGATAAAGATTCATAATCTCATCGGTCTTCATCCCTTTAGCCAAACATGCTGCAATAATTCCACCGGTAGATGTACCGGCAATTAAATCAAAATGCTTGAGCAGATCACCACCCAAGCGTTTTTCAATAAAGTTCAGTACGATTAATTCCTTCAGTCCTTTAATTCCACCACCGTTAAGAACCAATACGTTATACGTCTGTCTTGCGTTTATCATCGGTATTTATTTTAATCTTCATGACCTTGTGTAGCCATCCGATGATTGGAACAAACTCATCCCAACCCAGCTTTACACAATTCTCAATACAAGATATGAATAGATTCACTATAGTCAAATTTAAGAAGAGGTGATACATAACACCATAAAGGTTAAAATCCACGTCAATCACCGGTATACGTGGAATAGGAAGATTAATAGAAAAGATATTTGCCACCCCTATAAATGACAAATACACTCCCATTTTTATAAAACCTCTTGGCCATTTATGAGAATCAAATAAGTTGTTCTTTCGGGCGTATCTTATTCCGGTGATCATTTCGAGAGAGAACAACAGAACAATACCCAAAAGAACAATGGCTTTTATACCCAAGTATTGTTCAATAATTGTAGATGTTATTGTAAGGGACATCGTTATAGATATAGATAATTTTAAATTGTGAAGCTGTAGAAGTGAATCGAAAAAATCGTGTGTCCCCTCAAACCCTTGTTGGTCGGCTAAAATGTTGCCAACTTTCTTCAAACCGGTTTCTGCTAATTGTTCTCTCATGATATATAATCTAAGCTTTTTTTTCGAATATCCTATAAAAAACCATCTAATAATTTTCGGAAATGTAGTTTGTAATAGTACTGTAAATTCTATCCCACAGAGCTTGAGTAACATACCCTTCAACTGGAACAAGTTCACACTGTTCTCTTGCAGTGACCCACCATCCCTGCTGCACATTCAGTGTAACTTTTTCGAAAGCTACCTCTATTCCCCTGTTTATTGATCTAGCAATTTCTTGATTAGGGTTTAGTTTTGCTGTATTACGGAGCTCACTCATTAATGCTGAAACCGCCTCTTGTCCGTCCCTCTGCCTTTTAATGTACAGCGAGTGCTCTATGGAATTCTCATTTACCTGATAGAGATTTTGTCCGAAGTAAGAATTAATACAGTTTACAAGCTCTTTATGGGCATAAACTTCGTAGTCTGTGATGTGTTGCTTAGTTGTAAAGTTGTTCCCGTGAGATGCTATTTCTTGAATCTCTTCATTTATAGGCTTCCACTCTACATAAAAAGTTCCATCTAAATTTCTGGTTACTTTTTTAGATACAATTAAATTCTCCATTAGTTGTCATTTTCAATGTAAGCACTCATGAATGAAATTCCAATTACAGAAGATGTTCCTCCTACAGACATCCACCCTTTCAAATGCATTAATGTATTTGCAGAAGGTATATCTGTTGTTATGATCCCTGATGATATTGATCCAGTTCCTATGTCTAAAACCTCGTAGTAAATAGTAGTTCCTCCTGGTTGACAGAATAGTGCTAATTCATAAACTTTTGTTCTATCAGATGTTGGAACTGAAAAAGATGCACCTAGATCAATCTTTGTTGCTGTTCCTGAGCCGTCATTGTGCATCAATTGTATGTTGGTGTCAGAAGAATCCCACCCCATAGCTATTTGATTAAGTATGGTTGACGGTTCAACATCTGTTGGAGCACTTTGGTTATTATGTAGTCCGAACGATGCCCTTTTTGTTGCTGTTGCCACACCTGTTGCTGGACCCCATCTTCCTACAAAAAAGAACCCTCCCTCTGAAGGCGTTGAACCTCTAAAGTATTGTGCAGAGTTTGCTCTAAACCCAGCCACCGCTGTAGTAGATGGGGTTGTTACTCGGTAATCAACACGCTTCATTTGCGTGTGTATATTTGTGACAGATACACTAGTTGCTGTAGCTGTACCTGTTGCTATAAAAGAAACTCCACCAACAAACGTTGTGGTCGTACTGTTTCCTGCTGCTTTCGCTAAGTATATTCCATTTCGATATAAATTATGCTGTAAAGCCATATCCAGACCGCTTGGACCTTTTATAGATAAAAGCAATCTATCAGATAAGCTTTTAGAAAAAATTTTTAAACCTGAAGATGGAGTTGTTGGGTTTGATACTGGCAGCAGTGTCAACTCTTCGTCAACAATAAGTACATTCGTTGCAGAACCAAAAGAGCCACCTTCGTTGAATTGTATCTCTCTGTCTGACCCTGCTGGTGAGTTCGATACAGTCCAACTACGATCAGCTGAAAGATCTTGAGTTGTTCCGTTGATTGTGATGTTACGCGTTTTTGGTACAAACAATATTCTCACCCAATCAACCATTGCTTTTACATTAGCAAAAAGAGTTATGGAACTTTCGTTTCCTACAACAGTGCTAGTCTTATTTGCGGAATTTTCTTTTGTTCCCCATTTGGCAGCTTGATCAAATGTAGCAGGAGTGACAAAGTTTTTGTCGTTTACTCCGGCATCTACTTCTGCTTGAGTAGCCTGATATGGAAACTCTCCAACAAAATCCCAAGTCAAACCATCTGAAAAATAAATTCCTTCTGGGTAATATGTACCACCCAACCATGCTGGTCGCCAACTTGCATTCTCTCCGGCCAAAGTTCGATAGTACTTATTGATCGCTGAAGCCGGTGCAGGTAAAGCTGAATAGTTTGGAACTGATACAATATTGATTCCAATAACATCGGCCATAGTAGCAAATGGATTGGAAGCACTTGGCGCATTGGAATTAATGGCCGCATTGAATGGATTATTTGGTAGAAACCTTTTAAGCATGATTATTGAATCTTCATGATGAATGCTGTAGATAACTGCGTATCAACAGTTGTTCCGATTAATGTTCCTTTGAGCGATTTTATTTCCGCTTCGACAATCATTCCCGGTTTTAATACCGCACCGTTTACCAAAATGTCAGTATCGCCATCATTCATAATTGAATAAGCTTTTAGCCCAGATGGGATAACTTCCACAGTTCCCGGACCAATGTTGTCATAAATTGGAGTATCGTTTTGCGCAACAATTTCATTACCCATGATCTGCTTGACTGCACGATCCAAATATTCCAATCCTAAAAGTACTCTATGCTGAAATTCCTCTTGTCTCATAAATACATTGTATCTAATTAATATACGAAAACTTATGCACAAAAAAAAACCGACCTGTTTCCAGATCGGTCTTTCTTTGACATTGGTTCTAAATCGAATCTCTGGGGTTCCTGTAACTCCCTGCGACCGATCGATTGAGCAATAAGACAGACGTAAAGGTATAATTTAAATTGACATAGATCCTTTCTGAACTTAATTTCCTCAAATCTCGGAGACATATTCGTTCGGTTTCTTTTACAATAGCGAATTCATTAGTAAAGCTGTAAGAGATAGGATTCAGCGTATTATGCCAACCTACGTCCGTTGGAGCAAACACTACCGAATTGATCGGTGTTACAACAAATGATTCAACTGTTGCCAGATCCGCAACAACTACGTCAGCGGGAGCGACGAGTTCTTGTTTTTGTTTTTGGTCTACCGTTGGACTAGCATGGACGGCACTTGTAAAGACTGATACAATCAAAACAAGAATGAGACCTAGAAATTGTTTCATGGTACCAATTTACAAATTTTTGTAAACTACTCGCGCATCTTGAGCAGCAATTAAATAATACTCCTTTGTATCAATCAAGATAACGTCCATATTGTTGAATCTGGATTTGGCTACTCCGATCACGTTTCCTTTTTCCAAATTAATGGCTTCCTCTCCGGATATCGACACTACACGGAATTTGTTCAAAGCTCTCAACTCTTCTTCTTCTTCCAACTCTCTTTGTCGTTGAACATCTTCAGGTAAAAGAATCAAATCCTTTTTACTGTTGTCTTTTTTTGGACTAGGTAATAGTTCCAAAAGCAATAATCCTTTTGCTTCGTTAAAACGAAGTTCCCATTTTTCTGAATTATTTTTCATTTGTCAAGTTTTTAATTGAATTATTGATGTTGATTAATTCCGATGTGATTTTTTGGTAATAGATCATATCCAGCGAAGTGATCTTACCTTTTGAAGCTTTGAGATTATGGTAGTCATCAACCAAATTTCCAATGCTTGCAATTTTTCGCGAAGCTTTTGTGTAGATGCTATCGTCAAATCTCGGAAACTCCTGATCAGTAATTGCACCACCAAACCCTTTCTGGAAAGCATTCAAGAACATGTAATTCTGAATGTTCTTTTGGATTCGGTAAAGTACATCTTGAGAAGTATGGTTGTCAAACTCTACAGTCACTTTTTGAGTTTCCGGAATTTGGAACAGATCCCAATACTTTTCCTCGTAGTGATTAGTAACTTGACCGTATGCTGTTTCAGCGTACACAACAAACCATCCACCACCGAAGCACGGTTCACCATCATGATGTCTACGTGATTTTTGCACGTTCACCAAATCCCCTGATTGATAAGCCAGCGTGAATGCAAGAGCATTGTAGATCATTCGGAATTCATACAACTCTTTGAACGTATGGTAGCCATCTGAAATATTCTCCATTGAAGTTTCATACTTTTCAGTAAAAGCTAATGGAGTCAAAAGATCAAGTTTTCCACCAGAGTGTTTTACAACATATCCAGGATCTGGAATAGTTACTCCATCCAACTTGTAAGTTTTGTGAGGTCCTTTTTCAATTACCCCAAGATCACCAATCAGTTCAGCAACTTGATCGATGTTCAAACCATTAAATTTCACAAAGGAAACTTCATAAGGTTTTCTGTAAGCAGTTTCTACGTTATTACTCATATTAAGAAAAAAAAATGTTTACGATACAATGATCCCAAAATATTGTTGTTCAAGAAATCAGTTCTCTCTAAAGCCCGAAATTTCATGAGCCATCGAACTTCATGATACGTCAAAGCTCCTTTTGTTTTACAGATCTGAAGAATTACTCGCTCATACGGACAACCCACATTGATCAAGCGAACAACCTCTTCGGAACTACTGATGTAATTTTCGAATGTAAAATTGAATTTACGCTTGTACGTTTTCAATCGCTTATCCGTAGGCATTTCATTTTTGGCAAGCTTTACTTTAGCATTGGTGCCAAAGTTCTTCTTCCCTACATAGAACATTTCACCAGACTCGGTTTTTAATCGAATCAGATAAATGAATCCTATCCAATCTTCTTGAACATCTTCATTCATGATTGGAGAACCTTTGAACAACCAAGGGGTGTATTTTTGAACGCGCTGTCTTGCCATTAGATTTTCCCTGAAAGTGAAAAATTAAAATGACCTCCGTGCTCATAAATGTAGAAGCTCTCATTGAACTTGTACAAACGTTTTTCTGGATCCGGTTTAACCAAAATCTCAGCTTTCAAAAATTTTGATGTACTGTTGTTGAAAGCAGAGATATTTTTTAATCCACAAATCTCACGAGCCTTTTCACGAATCTCACCAGTAATCGAAAAAGAAGCATTGCGATAACGTCTCATCATTTCAGCAAGCAAGCGGATATCGCTTTCACAAAAATCAATTTCCGGTTTTAATGTGTTGCACCACAAACGAGCGTAGAAATCGAAGATGTCCAAATCACCTTCTTTCAATTCAATTGCTGATTGATTTACCAATCGGCCTGAAAGGTTTGTATGTCTGATAAAAATCTCCATGGCGATAATAATTCTCACGAAGTTACGAATGTGTTTTAAATTGACCTAAATGGCTGTAAGAAAAAAATGAAATCGAAACTTGTTCCCTTACGTGCGTGCGCGTGCGTACACGCATTATGCGCGGGCGTTATTAATACTTACTTAGATATATAATAGTTTAAAATATATCTCCTTATAGCTATAAAACAAGTATATTCTATAATACTTATTAACAATTATAGGTACTGTATATACGCGTGTGCGCGCGAGGAAATGTTGATAACGAAATTTGCATGAATCCTGTAATCAAAACCAGTTGACCTTGAAATTCTGTAAACAAAAAAGAGGTCTACAGTTGCCCATAGACCTCATCATTTTCGATTTGCGAGACTTTCTTGCGAAATTGATAGGATTCCTTATTCGAATGAAAAATCGTTCTCCTCATCGTCCATGTAAGCTTTCACAATTCTTTTTGTAAGATCTTCGTGAAAATACGCTTCGGCTTCTACTTCGACGTTTCGATTAAAGTAAATTGACAGATGCCTTTGACACAAGTGCAATACTTCGTGAGCAATGGTCAATATAAAATCTGTATGAGTAATATGAGTTGGATCTATGTGAATCAAATAACCTCTTTCACCCTCTTGATCTTCCCAACTATGCATCAAACCTCTCAAGTGATCGCAATCAGTCATTGCAATCTCCAGACACTCTCGGAGCACAACATTTTTTTTGATCTGCTTTAAGTGCATCGGAAAATTAAAATTTTCTGGATGCTTTTTCGGATCAAACGCATTTACCAACTCATCCTTGGTCAAACCTATACTTACAAAGATTGATGCTTCTCCATAAGGTCTAGTCGTAAAATAAAAAAGCTTTTTTGTCATAATGTAAAGATGTAAAAAAAGCGACCGGTTAAAGTCGCTTTCTGAGTTGTAATTCATCAGTGAATTTAAAGAACTTGAAAGTAAATCACAACGAGAATTACAGTTTAAACTCTGGATCAACGCCGTCCGCTTCGCCTTCTGCAGGTGCGGATTCCGGTTCCTCAGAAACTCCTAAGAGTGCTATTGGAGTACCACTGTGAAACTCTACATCAAACGTTGTGTTTTTGAAAGAAGCTTTCAATCGCTCGTAAGCTTTCTCCAATGTTTCGCTTTGCACTAAGGCTGTGTTTTTTGTAGGTTTCCCTTCATCTGCTGATTGAGTCAAAGAAACTTTAATCTTCCAAAATGGAGAATCTGGATTTTCAGCATCGATCAAAATGTCATTGAAATAGATTCGAGAAATCCCAGTCCATGAAAAAGTACGTTGATTCTCTGGACGCTTCTCAAAGAACTCCGTTACTTTTACATCAAGATCTGTAAGATTAATTGCATTTCGAACTAATACTGCAGACGATTGTCTTTTCAATTCTCCATTTGGTTGCTCAATCGGGGTCTTAACTTTTACTAAAATCATTGTTGTTGGTGTTACTGATTACAAATTCCAAGTGGCAGCTTTTACACCCCACATTTGACCTTCTTGAATTCTACGAATTGCAAGAGTAGTTTGTGCTTTTACTTCCGAATCATCTGAAGATTCGCGAAGATTGTGAATTTCGTCAATCAAATCCGCAGCTTTGCGTTTAATTGCGTTCACGGTTTCATTACCTCCGGGATTAAAAGAAATTCCTACAGCTTTTTCTCCGTAAGACAAAAATGCTTTTGCATTTTCAGTTGTTTTTTGTCCTTCCATTTTATTTAGGATTGATGAATAAACTTTTGACAATATTAACGCTTTTGGATGTATTCGCCAAATAATGAGCGGTAAAGTTTGAAGTTTTTTACAAACGCGATTGCTGCTTCAACACGTTTAGGATGAAACTCTTGCTCTCCTGTGATCATTGCTGAAAGGTTTTTCATTACAGAACAGAATTCTAGTTCTACCATATCAAGTTCACTGGCGTTAGCAGGAGGGATGATGGAAACTCCACCAATCAAATCTCGATC
>CAYRVL010000008.1:70847-73049 GCA_964427665.1 uncultured Fluviicola sp.
GCAGCAGATTCTTCAAAAACGTTATTTAGCTGATCGTTCAGTTCGACAAACTGTTTAAGATCTTGTAAACTAAATTCAGGGAATTCGTTTGAAATAATAGCGTCTGCAATAACAACTTTGTAATCTATGTCAAACCTTAGATCACTTTCCGTAGTCATTAACTCTTCCGTTTCTACAAAACTATATCCTAGTCGTTGAATCCAATAACAGATTTCCTCAAGCAAGTAAGGATTGCTTTTTACGATAAAGCTTTTTATAGCTACCCCAGGCTTGGCACTCCTTTGCATTTTTGAAACCGCATACGCTTTCCAAATCGCGTAAGACATTGGTGTATGATAAGAACTAATGTTTGGAGTCATTGTAACTTCAGCAACGTGTCCAATCACTTCATTATCTTCCACAGTAACTTTTACAAATGAAGCTTCATGCATCTTTAAAATGTCTTCAACCAGTTCCGGATTGTTCAAACGAAACATTTTCAACTCCCACGGGTAGATCAAAATTTTTGCTTCGGATGGATTCTCGTTTCTAAAAATCGATCTATCCCAATTCATTCCTAAAGCCATTCCTTCCTCATACAACTTTGGAAGATCTAATGTTTCAATACCGTTTTCAAAAGTCTTCACTTTTTTCAACTGCCTTGTGTACTGCTCTGGTGTAGCTTTCGGCTCTTCTTTGAATTTAGGTTTACGCTTGGTTCCAGGTTTTGGACCGCGCTTCTTTTTCTCTGGAATCGGTTCCGGAGCAGCAGCCTTTTTATTGATCGCATCAAATAGTCCAGGACTAGAATCGTAGATTTTTTGCAAACTATCAAGAATCGATTGCAGCTCTGCTTCAGTCAAGTCCTTTTTGGCCAGAGATCCGTTTTCAAAAAATGTAGCACTGTACTTCCCATTCGGATATCGAACCACGTCAGTGTAATTACGACCATCAACGGTCTTGTTGATCAAGTCTTTTGAGGTTAATTTCTTTTCCATAAGCGGTATTTATTTTGTGTTTTCAATTTCTAATCTGTGAAAAAAGAATGCTTGTATGCGATTTTTAGCAAAAGTCATGTACCGCACTCCAAAACAATCTTCATGGTAATAAACCATTTTTTCAGCAATTGGATCCCAGAAAGCTTCTCCAACTAATTCCATGGTCCAACGACTTTTCAAGATGTACAAGATTCTTGAAATAAAAGACTTTCGCAATTCGGTTTTTGTTTTCTCAACATCGATTCCTTCATGGACATCTTCTACAACTTTTTCTTCTTGTACTTCATTTACATTCACTACACCGACCGAAGATCCAACACCGGTATCGAAAGCTTGATGGGGCTGTACAGGATGAAATCGTTTTGAAAGATAGTCTTCTTTTTTAGGATTCTCTTTTTCGTATATACGTTCAGATTCTTCATGCTCCCGAACCGTTTCTATTGTTGCAGCAGATCCACCAACATCACTATAACCAATAATAGTAATCTTCTTTTTCATTTCATTGTCAATCCACCAATCCAATTCATACAACTGTTCTCGATCTACAGAATCGGCTGTTATAGGCCACTCATGATTACAAGACAGTTCATATTGATTTTTCATGTGTTCCCGTAAACAGACAAAATTGCGAGAAGGCATTAAAAACAAGTACTCAATAATAATTTGGTTCATTTCATTAAGATCCAGTAAAGCCTTTAGCGTATCAATTCTTTCAGAACGACTAGCCTTACTTGGAAAGGCAATAACGTAAACTTGCTTTTGATCTTGAAGCGACTTGGCTCCATAAATTTTACACTGGTATGTCATAGTTCAGATATTTTGATTTTTCTTTAAACGCTTCCCAGACAATCTCACTTGTGTGCAAATCCACAATATGAGTTCCAAGAGCAAAAGCAAAAAGATTTGTTTTAGCAGAAAGAGGTCTCCCCACACTAGACATCATCTTTTTGTATCGGTTTAGGTCTTCGTCAATAGCTTTTTGTACAGCTTCCTCTAAAGTGTCAGCACTACACAAATAATCCCTAAACCCTCCATTCTCTTCAAAAAAGTTGAAGTAAAAAACTACAAACCGTCTTAACGGTTCCGCAACATGTTCATTATTCTCCATCGTATTCTGTTTTTCGATTCTTAATCAGTTGTATAGCGAACCTCAATTGCGGTATGCGAACACTGGCCAAACGACCACTTTCTTCAAACGCTTCCTTCGTATCTCGATCCATTATCA
>CAYRVL010000009.1:0-53811 GCA_964427665.1 uncultured Fluviicola sp.
AATACGTCGAGCGCACCCATCTCATAAAAAACCGTGCTGCTTAATAGTTTTACAGCAGAGTGAAAGGCTCTCCCCGAAGTCCCCTCCCAAACTTCCTCATTTTATTCCCTAACTTTGCCCCATGAACAAAAAGTTATTGGAGGAATTCTATAAATTGATCCCCGAAGAAAAAGCTGCATTGTTTGATAATATTGCATCCAATCGGACGAATTATCTCACGGTAGCTCTTGAAGAAATCTTTCAAGAGCACAACGCGAGCGCAATTATTCGTACTTGCGACTGTTTCGGGATTCAGGAAATCCATGTGATCGAAAAAGAAAATCAATACAAAGTGCAACGCGATATTGCCCGAGGTGCCAATAAATGGGTAGATATGTACAACTACAACCTCGGTCAGGATCCGATTTTGGATTGTATTTCCACTTTGAAGAAACGAGGATATAAACTAGCTGCGCTTACCCCAGATGCTACAGAAACCATTGAAACGGTTCCATTGGACCAGCCATTAGCACTTGTTTTTGGCACTGAATGGGAAGGGATCTCTGATACGGTTCGAGAAGAAGTCGATGTGCGGATTAAAATCCCTATGTATGGTTTCACCGAGAGTTTTAATGTCTCTGTTTCGGTCGCATTGACACTTCAAGCACTACGCCGACGATTGGACGAGGAGAAGATTTCCTGGAAACTTTCAGAAGAAGAACAAACTATGATCAAATTGCGCTGGTGTCAAAAATATATGCGTAATGGTGATGTCGTGCGACGTGAACTTGAAAAAAGACTGACAAAATAAGCACAGTATAATTTTGCAATCAACTCATTCCGCATTGGTTATATTGTTATATTTGTTCACTACTAAACGATTTAAAACGATCCGGTTATGGGAAAAGGTGATATCAAAACCGCAAAAGGTAAACGTGTAAGAGGAACTTACGGAAACACAAGAAAACGCAAGTCAGCTACAACCACAAAAACAACTGTTGCTGCACCTAAGGCTGAAAAAAAAGCTGTAGCACCGAAAGCAGAAAAGAAAGCTGCCGCGCCGAAAAAAGCAGCAGCCCCAAAGAAAACAACAAAGAAAACTGAAGAATAATCGAAAAGCTTGCAACCGCAAGCTTTTTTTTTGCTCCCACCCTGATGTCTGTCGTAAAACTGGGCTTTTCTGTACGTTGAAAAAAAAGCACAAAATTTTCCCTGTTTCGATTTAGTATTCCGGTTTAAAAACGAAATTTGCATTTTAAAATTCAAATCATACTCCAATGAAAAAGCACAATTTTGGTGCGGGACCATGTATCTTGCCGCAATCCGTGTTCAAACAAGCTGCCGATGCAGTAATCGATTTCAACGGTCTTTCCATTCTCGAAGTTTCTCACCGCAGTAAAGATTACGAGGCTGTCATGGAAGAGGCTCGCCAATTGGTGAAAGATGCGCTGTCTATTTCAGATGATTACGAAGTGCTTTATTTGCAAGGTGGAGCAACGCTCGGATTTACGATCGCAGCTTTGAATATGATGCGCGACACCAAAAAAGCCGGTTATATCAATACGGGGACATGGGCTTCTGGTGCTATCAAAGAAGCAAAAAAAGTTGGAGTTGATGTGGATGTGTTCGCTAGTTCTGAAGACAAGAACTTCAACTACATCCCTAAGAATTTTATCGTGCCAAATGATGTAGACTATATCCATTTTACTTCTAACAACACCATTTTTGGAACGCAATTCAAAGAATTCCCAAAAACAGATCTTCCACTTGTTTGCGATATGTCTTCAGATATCTTTTCCAAGGAAGTGAACGTTTCAGATTTCGACTTAATCTATGCAGGTGCGCAGAAAAATCTCGGACCGGCCGGAGCTACGCTCTATATCGTCAAAAAAGATGTTTTGGGGAAAAGTTCTTCTCTGTTCATGCCGACATACTTAGATTTGAAAGCGCATGCAGACAAGGATTCCATGTACAATACGCCTCCGGTCTTCGCTGTATATGTAGCCATGTTGAACCTGCGTGACTTAATTAAGAACGGTGGTGTGAAAGCCATGGCAGCAAAGAACAAAGCGAAAGCAGAACTTTTGTACGGCGAAATTGATGCGAATCCACTATTTCAAGGTACAGCTGCAGTTGAAGATCGTTCGGAAATGAACGTGAACTTCTTGCTGACTAATGACGATTTGAAAGGTGCCTTCGATGCCGCTTGGAAGGAAGCTGGTATTATTGGTCTGAATGGTCACCGTTCAGTTGGTGGTTATCGAGCTTCCATGTACAATGCATTAGAATTAGATAGCGTACAAGTGTTGGTTGATGTGATGCGTGAATTCGCTCGAAAAAATGGATAGTATGAAGGTTTTAGCAAACGATGGAATTTCAAACGAGGGAAAAAATGCTCTCGAGAAAGCTGGTTACACCGTGATCACTGATAAAGTGGATCAAGCAGAACTGGCCAATTATGTAAATGCAAACAACGTCGAAATCATTTTGGTGCGCAGTGCAACAACGGTGCGAAGAGATGTGATTGATCAATGTCCTGGATTGAAATTAATTGGTCGTGGCGGTGTTGGAATGGACAATATTGACGTGGCCTATGCACGAGAAAAAGGATTAACGGTGATCAATACACCTGCTTCTTCTTCGCAATCGGTTGCAGAATTGGTAATGGGACACATGTTTGCGGGCGCTCGCTCTCTGCATCATGCTTTCAAGAATATGGAAAATGGCGATTTTTCAGCCTTGAAGAAACGTTATGCGAAAGGAACCGAATTGCGTGGAAAAACATTGTTGATCGTTGGGTTTGGTCGTATCGGACAATCCCTGGCAAGCTACGCACTGGGTTGTGGAATGCGTGTGATTACAACAAATTTGGAGGCAGGAATCGTAAATATCCCTCTAGATATCGCTGGCTACGGAACCATTCAAGTTCCGGTTACGTCATCCACAGATCTGCATGCACTTCTACCGGAAGCGGATTTCATTTCGTTACATGTGCCTAAGCAAGCCGATGGTTCTGCAGTTTTGGGACACAAAGAATTCGATATGATGAAAAAAGGTGTAGTGATCATCAATGCTGCGCGAGGCGGTGTGATCGAAGAAAACGCGCTACTTTCCGCTATCGAATCTGGAAAAGTGGCTTTTGCTGGTTTGGATGTATTTGAAAACGAACCCAATCCAATGAAAGCATTGCTTGAGAACGACTCAATTGGTACGACACCACATATCGGAGCTGCAACTGTTGAGGCGCAGGATCGCATTGGTCTTGAATTAGCCAGTCAGATCATTGGAGTTTTTGGAGAAAAAATTCTAGCATAAGAAAATAAGGGGCTTCGGCCCCGCTTTTTTAAGTTCAGGTAAACATGGCAAACATCCACCCGTTCAAAGCAATACGTCCTACACGCGACAAAGCACAATTGGTTTCTACCAGACCTTTGGCTGCTTATCGCAAACACATTCTGAGGGCGAAACTGGACGAGAATCCCTATACTTTTCTGCATATCATTCATCCGGAAGGCGACAAGGAACACCACTCTCGTGCAAACTCAGTGGAACGATTTGAAGCTGTTCGCGATCGATTTAACGATTTTATGCAAGAAGGAATTTTGATCCAAGACAACGAACCCGGGTTTTATGTTTACAGACAAACGAAAGCAGGTCACGCTTTTACCGGAGTGATCGCTGGAGCAAGTATTGACGAATATTACGCGGATCGCATCAAAAAACACGAAGCTACGATCACTTCTCGCGAATCCATGTTCACCAATTATCTGAAGATCACAGGATTTAATGCTGAACCTGTCTTGCTGGCACATGCTCATTCAGAGGAATTGGATCAAATTCTTCATGAAATTACGAAAGAACGACCGGAATACGAGTTTTCAACTACCGACATGATCAAACACGAACTGTGGTTGGTTCAAGGGACTCAAGTATCGCACATTCAACGTTTGTTTCAGGGAATTGACGCTTTGTACATTGCTGACGGACATCATCGTTCTGCCTCTTCAGCTCGCTTGAAAGAAACGCTTTCAAAAGATGGAGGAAAACATTTTCCAAATCACGACTTTTTCCTTGCCTATCTTATTGATGAACAAAAACTTGAGATTATTGAATTCAATCGATTAGTGAAGCATTTGAACGGACACACCACAGAAAGTTTCTTGAAAGCGTTGGAAGCAAATTTTGAGATTGAAGCCATCAAAAAAATCCGTCAACCGGCACAAGAACATGAGATCATCTGTTTGATCAAAAAGAAAGTGTTTTCACTAACAGTTAAACCACAATTGCTGGAAACCCCTGATGTGGTTAAAAATCTAGATGCGCAAATCCTAACCGATCAAATCCTAACTCCAATTTTAGGAATTACAGATCTAAAAACATCGAAAGATATCGAATTTGTTCCGGGAACAAAGGGATTGAAATACATTCAGGAACAAGTGAAAAAAGACGTATTTGAAGCAGCCTTTATTTTGTTTCCCGTTTCTATGTCTGAGGTAAAAGCCGTTGCTGATGAAGGTCGGATCATGCCACCAAAATCAACATGGGTGGAACCAAAAATGCGTAGTGGATTAACTATCTATAAAATCAACGAATAGTGACAACAATTCAGCAACAATTGGAAGGAATCAGAAAGCAAATTCCTGATCATGTAACTTTGGTGGCCGTTTCTAAAACGAAACCGGAAAGTGCAATCCTTGAGGCATATGAAGTAGGACAGCGCGTTTTTGGAGAGAATAAAGTGCAGGAATTGGTGCAGAAACATGAAGCCTTACCAAAGGATATTGAATGGCACTTGATCGGACACTTACAAACCAACAAGGTCAAATACATTGCTCCTTTCGTGCACATGATCCATGCTGTTGATAGTCTGAAATTGTTGCAAGAGATCAACAAACAAGGACAAAAACATAATCGGACCATCTCCTGTCTTTTACAATTCTATATTGCTCAAGAGGATACCAAGTTCGGTCTGTCATTTGAAGAAGCAGAAGCTTTATTAAGTTCGCGGGAATTTGTAGAAATGGAATTTGTTCGGATCTCCGGAGTCATGGGAATGGCCTCGAATACAAGCAATGAAGAACAAGTTCGCGATGAGTTTCGTACGCTTCATAATTATTTTCAGATCATCAAAAGCAAATACTTCAAGTTCAATGAAGATTTTAAGGAGATCTCCATGGGAATGAGCGGAGATTTTGCCATCGCGATTGAAGAAGGAAGCACGCTCGTTCGTGTTGGTAGTTCGATTTTCGGAGAACGATGAAATTCCTCTTTTCAGCATTATTAGCATGCCTTTTAGCTTTCCTTTCGCAAGGACAAACGACTTATTTCAATACATTGGACTCATTGCGTCAACGTGCGCAGTATGAAATGCGAAACGAGGTACTGGACTCCGCAGAACGCATGCATTTCTCCGGGATTTGTTACTTCACACCTGACACCAATTTCCGGGTATTAGCAACGTTTCACAAACAAAAAGGAAAAGCATTTTACATGCCAATGACAAAGGCACGCCAAGTTCGTTATCGCGCAGTTGGATACCTTGAATTTACGATCCGAGACACGTTTTGTAAACTCACCTTGTATCAAAATTTGGATTTGAAAGATCCAACTTATAAAAACTATTACTTCCTGCCTTTCAAGGACGGAACAACGGCTATTTCAACCTATGGAGCCGGTAGGTATTTGGATGTATATCGCAACAAACGAGAACGAAAAATCTGGCTCGATTTCAATAAAGCCTATCATCCTTATTGCGCTTACTCAGATCGTTACTCTTGCCCTATCGTACCACAAGAGAACACCATAACACCTGAGGTTTTAGCCGGAGAATGTTACGATAATTCTCATGAATAAAAGGGACCGAAGTCCCCATGTAATTATTCATATTTGACGAGTGTTTGATGATATCCGATTGTTGAGGTAAGAAAATACACTCCCGGTTTCAATGCCGAAACGTTTAACTCAACTGAGCCAAGAACGTACTCTTCGATCAAGACCTGACCAAGTGCATTCGTGATCCGGATGTCAACGAATTCATTACTTGTCACCTGCAACAACTCCTTGAAGGGATTAGGTTGCACCCCAACTACAATGGAAATATCATCCAGAGCAAGTGTGGGAGTAAAAGGAGCGCTCATTGCTGTACATGGAACAGCATCATGAATTTCCACGGTGTAATTGCCAGGGCCATAAAAGGTCCAATCGATCGTTTGATTCGTTTCACCAGATACTACATTGCCATTTAAATGCCATTGTAAGTTTCCAGCTAACGAACTGGTTAACAGCGAACCGTTTTGCGTAATTGTTGGTGCGACCGGCAACTGATAACCACAAGCATTATTTTCAACAAATCGATTATCCGTTTGCAAGACACTCAAGAAATCATTCCATTTCAAACAAACACCTTGTAAATGAAACGCTAAATAAGGATCCAAAACATCAAACATGATATCGTGCTGTGTCGCTCGATCAATCGTAATATTTCCGCCAGAAGTTCCCTCTCCAAAATCACAATTGAAATTAGAATTTGCAAAATAACAATGTGCGCCGCCAGTTACAGAAATAAAGGTTTTACAAGCACTGGTCCAAGCATTATAGATCAAATCATGATGACTCGCCGGCGGTGTAACTGCATCTCCAGAACCAGAAAATACGATTCCCGGAATGGTGACATTCTGTGCGGCAGTTACAGCCGATGGGTTTGTTTCCGCAGGTGCAAGTCCGATAGCTAAATCAAATGTAGAAGCAGGTTGAGATGCTGCCAAAAACGTTGCGCCACCACCCATGGAATGACCCATTACAGCTTTTTTCCCATTGTATTTATTATAAAAAATAGAACTTGAAATGGTGTTTTCTAATTCCATGCGATTCCCAACAACCACAAGGTCTTTTCCAAAATCCAAATGATTCGGAGTAAATGAACCTTCAGTGCGCGGGAATGCCAAAATGTAACCAAGCGGAACGTAATGATCGACCAAATTCTGGTAGGCATCCCAACTCATCACAAATCCATGACCGAAAACAATGATCGGTGCAGTGGTTGCTGCAAAAGGCGTATCATCGCCTGCACTCGTCGCGGGATAATAAATTTCTGTTTGAATCTGTCGACCAGAGCCTCCACCCGATCCGAATCCACCCGTACGAGCCGGATCATTGAAGACGATCGTCGTGTGTCCTATCGGAAAATTCTGAGCGATAACTTGGAAACTCACGAATAGACCAATCGCGAAAATAGATAATTTCATAGCAGTTTAATTTGGAACACAAAACAATGACATAAAAACAGTTTGTTGCTTTAATTTTACACGAACGATATAAATAACGGATAAATGGAATTATAAACACATTGTTAATATTCAAACACATTCATCTGGATATTAGTCTTCCGAATTCACTAAATTTGAAAGAAAAACGTGAAACGTCTATTCATTTCGTTAATTGCAGGAAGCCTTTTAGTAGGTTGTGCAGCAAAAAAAAACAAAGAACAATCTATTATTGTTGATCGCTTTGCAGATGTCCAAATACTCAGGCTCGACGTAAAAAGTTGGGAAAAACTTACACCGGAACAAAGAAAATACGCGTATTATTTGAGTGAAGCGGGACTTTCTGGGCGAGATATCATTTATGATCAGAACAATGCCTATAACCTAGAAATCAGAAACCTGATCGAACAACTGCACCGCAATGCACCAAACGATGTAAAAAACGATGACGAATGGACCGCATTTGACACTTGGTCGAAACAGTTTTTCTTTTCAAACGGGATCCACCATCATTACAGCATGGAAAAAATCAGAGCTCCTTTTTCTCGCGAATGGTTGAGTGAAATGTTAATGAAATATCGAATCGAGCATAGCGACGCATTGCTCGAAGTCATTTTTGATCCACAATTAGAATCCAAAAGAAAGGTGAAAGACCCCAATGTGGATATGATCCGTGCTTCTGCAAACAACTTCTATGGTCCGGGAGTAACGCAGGAAATGGTGGAAAAATATTACAAAGAGCGCGTGCAGCCAAATGACCCGGAGCCGATTGAATGGGGTTTGAACTCTACCATGGAACTGGATGCGAATGGAAATGTGATCGAAAACACCTGGAAATTGGGCGGAAAATACTCCAAATCCATCGAAAAGATCATTTATTGGCTAAAACAAGCCGTTGAAGTCACCGAGAATTACGAGCAGCGAGTAGCCCTTGAAAAATTGATCGCATATTATCAAACAGGCGATTTACGCATTTGGGATGAATACAATATTGCCTGGACACAAGCTACAAAAGGTGATATTGACTACATCAACGGATTCATCGAAGTGTATGGTGATGCATTGGGTAAACGTGCATCGTTTGAATCGATCGTACAGATCAACGACTTTGATGCTTCCGCAAAAATGGCAGTGCTTGCTCAGCGCGCGCAGTGGTTTGAAGACAATTCACCGATCATGACCGAACATAAAAAGGCTAAGGTTGTCGGAGTGACTTACAAAGTCGTGGAAGCTGTTAGTGAATCAGGTGACGCAGCACCATCAACTCCCATTGGTGTGAATTTGCCTAATAACAATTGGATTCGTCAGAATTACGGTTCTAAATCTGTTTCTCTTGGAAACGTCATTGCAGCTTATGAAGCGGCTGGCGGACCGGCTTTGGTAGAAGAATTTGCTTTTGATCAAACAGAGATCGATCGTGCCAATAAACACGCCGGCAAAGCAGCAAAAATGCACACGGCGTTACACGAAGTGATCGGACATGCCAGCGGACAGATCAACAAAGGAATCGGTCAGCCTTCGGAAACGCTGAAAAATTATGCCTCTACCTTGGAAGAAGCGCGTGCAGATTTGGTCGGTTTGTATTTCATTTTAGATCAGGCAATGGTCGATATGGGATTGATCGAATCGTTAGAAGTAGGCAAAGCAGAATACGATGCCTACATCCGAAATGCGCTGCTAACCCAATTACAACGCTTGTCAATCGGACAAAATCTGGAAGAAGAGCACATGCAAAACAGACAATTAGTAGCATCTTGGGTATTCGAACACGGTCAAGATAAGAACGTCATCGAACGGATCGAAAAGAATGGCAAGACTTATTTCAAGATCAACGATTATGAAGCACTGCGCGACTTATTCGGTCAGTTATTACGTGAGATCCAACGCATCAAATCCGAAGGTGACTATGCAGCCGGTCAAAACTTAGTAGAAAAGTACGGCGTTGTAGTTGATCCTGTGATCCATCAACAGGTATTGGAGCGCGTAAAACCGCTAAATATTGCACCTTATAATGGCTTTGTTTACCCGGTAATGGTTCCAATTTTTAACGAAAATCAAGAACTGATCGATGTGCGATTGGAATACGAGCAGAATTTTATTGAGCAAATGCTGTACTACGGGGAGAAATATGGTTTTGAATGAATTATTTAGGGCATATCTATTTCAGTAGTTCGCACGAATTGGCCATAGCTAATTTATTTGGTGATGTGGTGAAAGGGTCTTCCTTTCACCATTTTCCGGAAATTATTCAACAAGGCATCGTTTTGCACCGAAAGATCGATAATTTCATGGATCAACACGTCGCCGTAAAGCACTGCTGTAGTATCATTCGTGCGGAATTGCCAAAAGTAGCCCCAATTGCAATGGATATCTATTTTGATCATTTATTAGCAAAAAAATGGAACGCTTTTCATTCAACACCTTATACTGAATTCCTCCATGCATTCTATCAAGAAATCGAACGGTCAAAATCTTCATACCCGGAAAGCTTTCAGCAGTTCCTCTCCAATATGATCCAATTCAATTGGTTATCTGTTTATGGAGAATCGTACGGCCTATACAAAATGTGTCAAGGAGTTAGTAGCAAGCTTTCCTTCAAAAATGCATTAACAGACGGTCACAGCGTCTTTTACCGACACGAAAAACTCATAGAATCAGCGTTTTATGAATATATGCGGGATGCCGATGAATATTTTGCAGTAAAAAAATGATCTTTTTTCCTAAAATTTGCATTGTGAATAAGACCGTAAATACAATTCGAAAATGGACACCGCTTTCAGGAGTGATCATCGGATTGCTTTTTCTTTTCGCCGCTTGTGGAACGGATTCCGATGGTCCGGAAAAAAGTCCTTCATTGATCAACAACGAGTCTGATTTACCCGGCATTCTGAAACGAGGTAAGCTCACCATTCTTGCTGAAAATTCATCTACTTCGTTTTTCATTTACAAAGGAAAAAAAATGGGCTTTGAATATGAGATCCTTCGTGAATTTGCGGAAGAACTCGGCGTTACCCTTGATGTCAAGATCATCGATGACTTGGATGATGTAGGTGATCAGCTACAACGCGGTGAATGCGATGTGCTTGCTTGTAATTTCACGATAACCAAAAGCCGACAGCGACAGTTTGCCTTTACAGAACCATATTTCCAAACGAATCAAGTACTCATTCAGCGAAAGAATTCGGATAAATCAACCAACAAAGAAAGTCAAACTCCGTTCATTGACGATCCCTTGCAATTAGCCAAGAAAAAGATCCATGTGTGGAATGGCTCCAGTTATTTTACACGACTCATGCACCTGCAAGAAGAGATCGGCGACACGATCTACATTCGTTCCACCCAAGGATTTCAAGGTGTTGAAGAATTGATCGAATTGGTGGCTGATGGTCAGATTGATTACACGATCGCAGAACGCAACATTGCTTCGATCAACGAACAATACTACGACAACATCGATTGTTCTATACCGGTATCTTTCCGTCAAAACATAGCTTTTGCACTTCGCAAGGATTGCCCGATCCTCTTGCAACGTCTCAATTCTTGGCTGAAAAAATTCATGCAGCGCGAGGCCTTTGCATACATCAAACGAAAATACTTCGAGCAGATCGAACAAGTCGCCTCGTACCAAGATGATTTCCACAGCAGCAAACGAGGAGCGATTTCCCCCTTCGATGCTATCTTGAAACAAGAAAGTCAGAAACACGGAATCGATTGGCGTTTGGTTGCCGCTGTTATCCATCACGAAAGTAAATTCAACCCGAACGCACGCGGTTTTGGTGGCGCTTACGGATTGATGCAATTCATGCCGGGTACAGGACCTCGATTTGGTGTATATCCGAGCTCGCCACCGGCTACTCAGATAAAAGGAGGTGTGAAATATATTGCTCGCATCAATGAATTATTTAAAGATATTCCAAACCAAGAGGAACGGAATAAATTCATCTTGGCATCTTACAACGCAGGAAGTAATCACGTAAAAGACGCTCAAAAACTGGCAGAAAAACGCGGTTTGAATCCACGGGTTTGGGAGGAAAACGCCGGGAAAATGTTGCTGAATCTTGGTAAACATGAATATTACAGTGATCCGGTAGTGAAAAGTGGCGCTTTACGCGGAGCGCGAACTTACAACTACGTCAAAGCCGTGATCTCGAAATACGAGAACTACAAATCGATGGCGCGGGAATAACAAGTTCCTCTATCTTTGCACCATGCAACAACTCATCGTGATCGAAGGACCCACTGCCAGCGGAAAAACTGCATTGGCGGTACAGTTGGCGAAACAATTCAATACAGTTGTCATCTCTGCCGATTCACGACAATTTTACAAGGAACTCTCCATCGGTACTGCAAAACCAACTCCGGATGAAATGGGCGGTGTTCCACACTACTTCATCGATTCCCATTCGATTACGGATCAACTTACAGCCGGTCGTTTCGAAACAGAAGCGCTCGCTTTGATCGAACAAGAACTGAACAATTATCCAAAGATCATCTTAGTGGGTGGCTCTGGAATGTTCATCGATGCGCTGTGTGTGGGTTTGGATCCAATTCCAACGAATGAACAGATTCAACTCACCTTGCGAGAAGAGTTGCAAGAACGCGGATTGGACCTACTACTCGAAGAATTAAAAGAATCGGATCCAGCATTTTACGCAGAGGTCGACCGCTCAAATGCGGCACGCGTTCTGCGCGCTTTAGAAGTTATTCGCAGTACCAATAAACCTTTTTCTGAGTGGCGCCAACGAAAACCCAATCCCCGACCCTTTGAAGTAATTCGTTTTGTGATCGACCACCCGCGAGAAGTCTTGTACGAGCGTATCAATCAACGGGTGGATCAAATGATTGCTTCAGGACTCATCGATGAAGTAAAAAACGTGCTGGCTTATCGGGATTTAACGGCCTTGCAAACAGTTGGCTACAAAGAAGTGTTTGAATATCTAGACGGACGCGATAGCTTAGAACAATGCATCGAAAAGATCAAACAACACACACGGAATTACGCCAAACGCCAATTGACTTGGTTTCGCAGACATCCGGAAGCAATCTGGATCCCACACACCTCAGTCGAAAAGATGACCAATCAAATTACGCAAATGATTGATTAGCAAGTGTTAAAAAACTTGGAACGATTCTTGAAATTACCACCGAAATTCCACACTTATGGACATTCAATTTGATCACGTTATGCCCCACCCGCTTGCATCAATCGCACATGGAAGCGAAAGTATTTGGGGAGACCAAGTTATGCTGAAATCAGGCCACAAGATCTTACTGAACGCATCAAGCGGTAAAGGAAAATCCACATTCACCATGTCTGTGTTAGGTTTGCGAAATGATTACAACGGAACAATACGAATAGATGGACGAGATATTCAAACTTTCTCTGTGGATGAATGGGTACAGATCCGTCAACGTAAACTGGCTGTTGTCTTTCAAGACTTACAACTTTTTCCTAATTTATCCGTTGCTGAAAACCTGCTCATTAAAAATCAACTGACGGATTTTCGCTCCGAAAAGGAGATTCGCGGTTTTCTGGAAATATTGGAGATTGATCATAAATGGGATGATCCTTGTCGTCTGTTGTCCATGGGACAGCAACAACGTGTAGCCATTGTCCGTGCACTTTGTCAACCTTTCGAGTTTTTGATACTTGACGAACCGTTTTCGCACCTCGATGAACGGAATAGCCGCATCAGCTTGGAACTTATTGCTGCTGAAGCTACGAAACAAAAAGCTGGATTCGTATTGACATCTCTGGATGATGATAATGAATTTCCGTATGACTACGAACTAAAACTTTGATCACCATGTTACGCAAATTGCTTTTTAAATACCAGGACAAACGCCAATTAGTGATCGCCGTGGCAGGCGCTTTTTTGGGGATGACTTTTTTGATCACGTCCATTCACTACTTGATCAAAGTGAATGAATTTGGGGAAGGTGCAGATATCTTGGGACCAAACACCCTCATCGTTCAAAAAAAGGTTTCCAGTTCCAATACGTTGCAGCTCGCTAAAACTGATTTTACCGCCAATGAGATCAAACGTCTGAAGGAAGAATCCTATATTCTGGACGTCAAACCGGTTATCACCAATAATTTTGATGTTTCGCTGGAAACTGCGGATCCCTTGGTGCCCCGATTTCGAACAGATGTATTCGTGCAGACGCTGGACAAAGAATTCTTAGACATCAAATCTGCGGAATGGACGTGGAAAGAAGGCGACTCGGTAGTTCCGATCATCATGCCACGCGACTTTTTGGTCATGTTGAACACATTTGCAAGCGCTTCCGGAATTGGACAAGTCAGCGACGAAGTGGCTATGGATATCAAATTCAAGTTCACCTTGAAAAGCGATGACAAAAAAGAATGGATGAATGCGCGGATCATTGGTTTTACCAACTCGGTCTCCTCTATTTTGGTTCCGGAAACTTTCATGAACTGGGCAAACAATCGCTATGCTGCAGGGAAAGAACAAAAGATCACGCAATTGATGATCTCCGGCGCGGAGAACGAATTTGGAAAAGTTGAAACGTTATTGAAAGAACGACATTTGGAAACTAAAAACACCCAAATGGTTGTCGGTCGACTGAAAAGTATGGTTGGAACCTTGATCCTTGTTGTACTTGGAATTTCCGTAATCGCCGTTTTTCTTTCCGGATTAGTGTTGATCCAATACTTGCAATTACTCATCAGTAAGAATAGTTACGAAGTCAGAACCTTGCTCCGTTTGGGATATCATCCTGCACTGTTAACGAAATCATTTCTTGTGTATTTCACCAAAGTTTTTGGGATCATTGCCTTGTTGAGTGCCAGCACATTTATGGTAGCCAAGTGGTTTTTGGATAAACTGTTCGAAGATGGCGGACTTTACATAAACAACACGCTAACTTTCAGCAGCTTATTCGCCTTGATCCTTTCCTTTGGCCTGTTCGCACTTGCCTCCTATTTCAGTGCGCGCAAGGGAATCCAGAATAGCAACGAAGGTTAATATTCTGTTAAACGATTGACTTTACTATTTTTGTGACGTTTATAAAACATATTCTTGAAACCATGAAACATCTATTCATTGCGGCACTTTTGGTGTTAAGTTACGGTACCCACGCACAAAAACTGCGCTTTAAAGTGGAGGGAGCTCAGGACACTACGGTTTTTCTGACGAAGTATTACGGTTCTAAATTGTTTTATGCGGATACAGCTGTCATGAAAAATGGTATTGCTGAATTCACTGCGAAACCGGATCTGAAACCGGGAATGATGGCGTTCTTAATGCCGGGTCAGAAATATTTCGAGTTCATTTACAACAATGAGGAAATTTCTCTGGAAACAAAGGCTCCGGATTATGTCCAGCACATGAAGGTCAAAAAGTCAGAGGAAAACAAAGTGTTCATGACCTACATTCAGTACCTGAATGCGCAACGCACAAAAGCAACGGACATCCAGAAGAAACGTGATGCTTTGAAAAATTCTGATCCGCAATACAAAATTTACAATGCGCAATTGGATTCCATTTCCAATGAGGTGTTGGCGTACCAGAAAAAATTGATCGAAACGCACAGCAATAAATTGGTGGGTAAGATCGTGAAAATGTCTTTGGATGTAACCATTCCGGAGGCGCCACGCAATGAAAAAGGAATGATCATCGATTCCAATTTCCGCTACAAATACTTTCGGTCTCATTTCTGGGACAATATCGATCTGACGGATGATCGCTTGGTGAACACACCAATTTTCGGTCAAAAAATAGAATATTTCTTCGGGAAGAACATGTTGATCCAACATCCGGATACCGTATTGAAATTTGCTTTTCCTTTCTGCGATCAGTTCAACAAAAAATCAGAAATGTTCAAATTTAGCGTGGACTACATTACCAATAGCGCTGCAAAATCGAACATCATGGGCATGGACAAAGTATTTGTTTATATGGTAGACAGATACTACTGCAAAACAGATGAGAACGGAAAATCCTACGCACACTGGATCAAAGAAGATAAATTGAAAGAGCTGTGCGACGATAATAAGGTCAAAATGAATTTGGTGCAGGGTGTCGTTCCTCCGAACATCATCTTGTTGGATACTACGGACACCAAATGGCGCGGATTCTACGATTTGAAATCAGAATACACGATCTTGTACTTCTGGGATCCGGAATGTGGACATTGCAAAAAGACCACTCCGAAACTGCAAAAATTGTACGAAGAAAAATTAAAAGCGCGTAATGTCGAGATCTTTGCCGTGGCTAAAGCAACAGAGGAAGATTTTGAAAAGTGGAAAAAATTCATTCGCGACAACAAGTTGACATTCATCAATGTCGGACTTACGCGTTCGCTGTTGAAAAAAGCCATGGAAGATCCGAACAGTTTGGTGCCTGTGCGCGGTGACAACCGTCCGAAACCAACTACATTGGAATCGTTGAATTATCACGATACGTACGATATCTATGCGACTCCACGCATCTTCGTCTTGGATAAAGACAAGAAGATCATTGCAAAACAGTTGACCATTTCACAATTGGAAGATCTCTTAGATCGTTTGCAAAAAGTGAAAGATCCCGTTAAGTTATTCCCTCCGGATGCAGAGGAGGAAGCCCATTAATAAAAAGAGCCATCGGTTTTACCGATGGTTTTTTTTTGAAATAAATGTTAATAAACAGCTCTAATCGTTCGTTTTTAACCCCAAAAAAACGCTCGTTTTTGCTATTTTTATGAAAATCGAAAAAAAACCATAGTTTATGCCAAAAAAAGTATCCCTGCGAGATAACCTGAGATTAGAGAAACTGTTTTTATTCTACAACATCAAATCGCTCCTGTTTATCAGTCTTGGAATCTTAATGGCGACAGTTGGTTTAAAAGGATTTTTATTACCCAATAATTTCTTGGATGGTGGCGCAACTGGAATTGCACTGATGATGAATCGCTTATTCGACGTCGATGTTTCTATTATGATCGTAGTGATCAATATCCCTTTCATTTTTATGGGGTATAAGCAAATAGGTTCAGGATTTGCATTAAAGACCGCTGTAGCCGTTGGTGTTTTAGCCATCGCAGTACACGAAGTGGAATTTCCGGTAATCACCGCTGATCCCCTACTCATCTCCATTTTCGGAGGTTTTTTCTTGGGAGCAGGAATCGGATTGACCATTCGAGGAAGAGCGGTGATCGACGGTACCGAAGTGTTAGCTGTAGCCGTTAGCAGAAACAGTTCTCTATCTGTCGGTGACTTTATCGCCATTTTCAATGTCTTTCTATTTATCACTGCAGCGTTCTTGATCGATCTGGAGACTGCCATGTATTCCATGCTCACTTATTTAGCAGCTTCAAAAACGGTTGATTTCGTCATCACGGGTATCGAAGAATACATCGGCGTTACCATCATTTCAGAGCATGCGGATGAGATCCATGACGCGATCGTTGAAAATTTAGGCATGGCAGTTACCATATACAAAGGAGAAGGCGGTTACGGAAAAAAAGGTAGACAAACGAGTGATCGACGCATTCTCTATTCTGTTGTAACGCGTTTGGAGGTGCAAAAATTACATTTAGAGATAGATAAGATCGACCCGCATGCATTTGTGATCCAACAAACCATCAATGACACACGTGGTGGGATGATCAAAAAGCGTCCGTTACATTAAACTTTTGGCACCACGCGTTCTTCTTTTGGAATACGGAACAACATGAAAAGTCCCACAACAAAGAAGAAAGCTACCGAAACAACGGAGAAACGCATATCGTTGAACATTACTTCCATGATTCCGAAGAATAAGGTTCCCATAACGATACCGATTTTTTCAGTCGCATCGTAGAAGGAAAAATAACTCGCGTGATCTTCAGTTTCCGGTAAAAACTTCGAGTAAGTCGAACGCGCCATAGCTTGTACTCCACCCATTACCAGTCCAACGGACGCGGCTAGCATATAAAACGCGGTTGGTGTAACGATGATGAAAGCCGCAGCGCAAATCCCTATCCAGATCGTAATAGAAAGTCCGAGTGTTTTCACATTCCCCAATACGCCCGAAAGTCGAGACATCAAGAATGCACCTGCTGCTCCCAAGATCTGGATCAACAAGATCGCCACGATCAATCCAACTTCGCCTTGCTCTTCGTAAGGACCTTGGAAGATCACCTTCTTTGCAAAGTAAGTCGCCATCAACATGACCGTTTGCACGCCGGTATTGAAAAAGAAGAACGCGGTCAAATATTTTTTCAAGCGATTCGTTTGACGAAACTCCAGAAAAACCTTGCGCAATTCGCGAAACCCCTTCCACAGATAGCCTTTTTCTTTTTCCTTTTGCGTGGTTGTATTTGGAAGTGCGCGATAGGTAAACTGTGCAAATCCAACCCACCAGATTCCCACGAGAATAAAAGAAACGCGTGTATATTCTTTCCCTATGCCTAAAATGATCCCCAAACAAATGATCAACAATAACATGGAACCGAAATACCCCATGGAGAATCCACGTGCTGAGATCTTGTCATGATCTTTTGGATCCGCGATTTCAGGCAAGTAGGCATTGTAGAACACCAAACTGTTCCAAAACCCGATGCTGGCTAAAAACAACGACAAGGTTCCCACAAATATATTCGCCGGATTGAACCAATAGAGCGAAATACACGACATGGCTCCTAAGTAGCAGAAAAACTGCAGGAAACGTTTTTTATTTCCAAGGTAATCCGCAACACCGGATAAAAGCGGTGACAAAAAAGCAACAACCAGGAATGCCGCACTCAGCACAAAACTCATCAAAGCCGAATTTGAGATTTCCATTCCCAAATAGTTTACCGTGACTTGAACACCTTCCGGAAGATCCTGCTTGATCGCTTCATCATACGACAAATGCTTGAAGAATTGTGATTTGAAATAATTCGTCGTTTGCGTATCGTAAAAAATTGGAAATATCGCAGAAGATATCACCAAATTGTACACTGAATTGGCCCAGTCGTACATCACCCAACCGCGAATAACGCGCTTATCTCCCTTCACAATCGTAGTGCTCATGCCTTGCTTATTGAGTTACAGGTTCGCCGTCAACGTAATCTTGTAAATAACTAAATAAAGGCGTCAATTTCCCCGTTAGATCGGTTTCACTTCCGCGTAAAATGATATCGTCCAAATCTTCTCCGAATAAATGTGGGAAAACAGATTTGATCAATTCATTTCCGAAATCTTCTGAAGCGTCTTTCGGTAGTTCACACGGCAAATTATCCACGGCCATCACAGCGATCACACCTGGTGTTTTCCAATCAGCTTCCAATCCAGTTTGCGGATCGTACCCATACACCGGATCAGCGATCTTGGAGGAACGTATGGTACAAGCAATTGGTCCGGCAATATCACACGAAACGTCAGCGACAACTTTTAATCTATTTTCCTCCGACTGTAAATCTTCTTTGGTCAGAATAAACGGTGATTTATTGCTCCAGAAATGACAAGCGATGTACATATCTGCCACTTTTGAATAGGAACCGAATGAGGAACGGTACGCCTGTGGATTTGCATAGAAATCTTGCTTCTCGAATGGAGCACCATCCTTGCGCGCGTAGTAATCTTCTACCTCCAAGTGCGTAAATACGGGTTTGTCGAAGTTCTGAGACAGGAATTCTTCCGGAGTTACTTCCGTGATTGGCAACAGATCCATGATCTCGCGCGCACCGTAGCCTACTCTACCAAAACCGCTCAATACGATCTTCGCATTGGCTGGCAAAACCACTTTGCTCAATTCCGCTTCCATTTCAGCGCGATTTACACACTGATGTGCTGGCGTCAAGGTATACGAACCGGTTTTCGCACCGAAGGCCAAAAATCCATTGTATGCCCCAACGATACCTGCATAACGTCCAAAACCAATAATTCGTTTGTTCTGGCGGTTTTTCAACACTTCGTAATCGATCAACTGGATCTTTTTCTCCAAAATAGCGCGCAATAAGTCGCGATTATACGGTTGCTTTTTGATCGTATGCGAAAAGAACATGAACTTTTTACCCGGGATTAGATCCTGCACATTCACTTCTTTCACACCAATAATGATATCGCAATCCTGCAATGATTCCACCACTTCAATACCTTCCGCACGGTATTCATCATCCGAATAGGACCGAATCGGACTGGTTTGAACGTACACTTTAACTTGTGGAAACTTTGCTTCTACCAGTTTACATTGCTTCGGTGTCAATGGCACGCGATGATCCGGTGGCACTTTCCCTTCACGAATGATTCCTAGTTTAATCGTATTCATATTTTTTTCTATTAAAAATGTCTAATTGGTTCCGGCAACAAAAAATGATCGACAAATTCTCTCACTACCCCTTCACCTCCTTTTTTTGTCAACACAATATCTGATTGATGCTTTACTAACTGAACGGCATCTCGCGGACAAGCACTGATCCCAACGTGTTCCATGATCGACAGATCGTTGATATCATCCCCAATAATCGCGATCTGATCCAAGGCAATACCCAATTGTTCACACCATCCACGTAAAATATCGATCTTCTTTTCGCGGCCCACATACACATGCTGGATCTTCAATGTTTCAGCACGATTACGCACCATTTTGTCCACAAATGCTGAAGAAATGATTCCGAATTCTACACCTTGCTCCTGTGCTTTCAAAATGGCCATCCCATCTTTCGTGTTGTATTTTTTCATTTGATCGCCCTGTTCGGTGTAATACATGCCACCATCGGTCATGACGCCATCCACATCCAGGATCACCAATTTGATCTTCGCCAATTTAGGTTTCAAATGATCGAAAACGAACAAAGGTTTGAACAACAAGGCATACAGGTCGACCTCATACTCCTCTGCGATCGCTTCCAAGTCCAACACGGAAAGTTCCGTCACAGAATCCACTTGAAAATCCTGCAAAAACTGATAGAAATCCACCCCGAATTTGGCGCAGCATCCTTTGATATTTTGTTCCAAAAAAACCATTACACGAGCTGTTTTCCAACACTTGCAGCAATCGGTTTCAAAGAGTCGATCAATTGCTTGAATGCTGCATGATCCAATTGTTGCGACGCGTCTGACTTCGCTACTTTCGGATTCGGGTGAACCTCGATCAACAAACCATCTACGCCCAAGGCAACACAGGCACGCGCCAATCCGGCAACGCCATAATCGTAACCCATTGCATGAGAAGGATCTAAAATAACCGGCAAATTCGTATAATGCTTCAACCATTCTACTCCGCAGAGATCCAAAGTAAATCGCGTTCCTGTTTCGAACGTGCGAATTCCACGTTCACACAAGATCACGTTTTCATTTCCTCCGGACAACACGAATTCAGCTGCTTGAACGAATTCCTGCAAGGTTGTTCCAAATCCGCGCTTGATCAAAACCGTTTTCTGTGTTTTGGCACAAGCACGCAAAATTCCTTGATCGTACATCGCCTTCGCCCCGATTTGGATCACGTCTGCATGTTCGATGATCTCATCAATATGCGTCGCATCTCGCGCTTCCGTAACAACAGAGAATCCAAATTCTTCACGCATTTTCGCCAACAACTGCAAGCCCTCTAAGCCGAGACCTTGGAAACTGTACGGACTCGTACGCGGTTTGTAACAACCTCCTCGCAAAGATGTCAAACCCATTTCGCGAAGAAGCGCCGCACTTTCTCGGATCTGCGTTTCGGATTCTACCGAACATGGTCCGGCAATAACGATTGTATTCCCGGTATTTCCGCCGATGGTCACCTCACCGATCTTCACTTCACGCGTTTGTTCGCGATAAGATCTGGCAGCTAACTGCATGTCGTTAGGAAACACCCAAAATGCTTCCGTGTGTGTCGCTAGTCCAGCCGGTACTTCTTTTACTCCCGAACCGGTGATCAACACGTTGGTACCGTTTGAAATGACATGAAACGCTTTGTTCTCTGCAGCTAAAATGGCAGCTTGTTCTGCGCTTACTGAATGTTTTAAATGTATGATCATATTTCCCCTTTAATGAGGTTAAGAAATGTTACTACTCCTGTTGCTTTCCCCGATTCATCCACTACGGGCAAATAAAGGATCGGAAAGCTAAATGTTTTGATCTGTTGCAAAAGTTCATTCACTGTCGCATTTTCCACCGTTGTTTTTGGTTGTTTGTTCATGACGTCGTTTACCGACAATGAAGAAATATTCCCTCCATGATGGATCAGCGCCTTGCGGACATCTGCGTTGGAAACCAAACCTTGTAACATACCGCTTCGATCGGTAACCAAACAAAAACCAAGTCCACCTTGCTCAATAGAAAGCAACGCATCCAGCACCGATTGATCAGCTCCTACACATGGAGATTCCTGAACGGGCACCATGAAATCCGCAATTCGAAATTGAGAGGTGACATCGCGCTTCGTCAGATCCATCAAGGCATGTCCAATACTCGGTGCATTGAATAAATACGAACCGGAAACCGACGTATGCACTCCCATATTGCGCAAAATGAAGGAAACTTCCCCATTTACGCCACCATCTACGTGAACAGACTTTTGGGGGTATTTGCGCTGAAAATCGCGGATCTTTTTAAAATTGACTGCATCAAAAACACCACCACTCTGTCCCGGAATCGTTGCCATGATCAAAATGAAATCATACGCACTGTATTTATCGAAAGCGCTAACCGGAGTTGGAGTAATGATCGCCAATCCCTTTTTTCCCGGAATATCGGTCGGAAGATCCAACGATTCTTGTGCGTCTTCCAATTGAAACGTCACGTATTCTACCGGAATCTCCCGCAATAAATCGAAATATTTACTGGGTGAAGCGGTAATTATATGGAGATCGATCGGAATCTTACACCAGGTGCGAATCTGACGAATATCCTCAAAAACACGAGGATCATCATTACAATCGACATGCAACAGGTCCACGTGATGCGCAGCCAAATCGGCGATCGTAGTGGCCAAATCCCGCTTCTTATCCGAATAAATGGAGGCAGAAATTCTCATAGGGCAAAGATAACCAAGAAAGCGCAGCAGGATTCGTTTTTGCTAGTCGTTTTAACAACAAAAAACAGGAAAAACTTGATTTTTCTTAACATTCAGTGAATTAAGTTGTGAAAAGAGTTATTCTTTGACGAACCGTTAATTCTTGAGAAATCGTGCGCGCTGTTCGGCACTTGGAACGACACAAAAACCGCTTTGAATGCGGTGACGACGACGTGCAATCTGATTGTAACACCAATCACGCAAACCTCTCGGGACAAGTACGAAGATCATTCCCAATGGTAAGGGAAAACGCAAATAGCGCAACACCTGTATTGCAGCAGTAGAGCGTTCGAACAATCTGGAGCCATTCCAAAAGTAAAATGTGCTCATGTCCGGATCAACGAGTCCCTTTGATTGAAAAAAATTAAACGCCCATTCCGATTGTAGAGCCGCAAAATGGATCTTTGCTTGTCGGTCATTTTTCAAGACAAACTGGACCGCCCGATTGCAAAAACCGCAGTCTCCGTCGTAAAACACCACCAATTTCGGAACTGTTTCTTTCATGTTACAATTTTACGCAATCCTCCGCATCTTTCCATTGTCGCGCAGCACTTTTCGCTATTTTTGACAAAAACTTCAACCATGAAATTTGGAATTCTATTATCCGGCTGCGGCGTTTATGATGGTGCAGAAATTCAAGAAGCTGTTTTGGCGATGTTAGCTGTTAAAGAGATCGGAGCAGATTATGTGTGTATCGGCGTGAATGCTCCACAACACCATGTGATCGATCATACGACCGGCGCTGAAATGAAGGAGACGAGAAACATGTTGGTTGAGGCTGCGCGCATTGCTCGTGGAAACATTGTTGATATCCGCCAATTAGAACCGGCAGACATCGACGGATTGATCATTCCGGGTGGTTTTGGAAGCGCTAAAAACTTCACCAGCTGGGCTTTTGACGGACCGAACGGAAACATCCTTCCAGAGGTAAAGCTTTTGATCGTTAACTTGGTGAACATCGGAAAACCGATCGCTGCACTTTGTGTGAGCCCGGTAGTCATCGCGAAAGCCCTGGAGGGAGCTGTAAAATCAGAATTGACCTTGGGAACCAACGAAGAAGGGTCGCCTTATGATATTCCGGCGTTCAACGAAGGATTGAAAGCAACCGGCGTAGAACCGGTAATGAAAAGCATCCGCGAAATTCAAATCGATCACACCAATAAGATCGTTTCCGCTCCGTGCTACATGATGGATGCCGACATTTTGGATGTTCGTAAAAACATCCGTTCCGCTATCGAAGCATTAAGAGATTTGGTAGTATGAAGCCCCACGCATTTTACCACCAGGTGATCCAACAGAAACAACGTGAATTGGATCGTGAAACAACTACGCTTAATCTCTTGTCTTGGAGCAGATTAGTTGTTATCATTTGTATTGGAACTTGCATTTGGTTTGCCACGCAGGGAGAAGGGAGAATCCTCTATTCAATACTCGCCTTTTCGCTAAGCATTGGCTTTCTTTGGTTAGTCCGATCTTACCACAGAAAAAAAACACATTCCGAATTCCTGAAGCAAGTCATCATCACTTCAGAACGAGAACTTGCAGCATTCGATCTTCAACGCTATCCTTGGGAAAATGGTGAACGTTACAATACTGCAGAGCATCCATTTGCGAATGATCTGGATATCGTTGGAGCACATTCCTTATTTCAATTCATCAATCGAACGCATGCTGTGCGCGGCGAGCAAAAATTAGCGGCTGCTCTACTCTACCCGGAATTAGATCGGACAACCATTGAAGAAAGGCAAGAAGCGATCAAGGAGTTAAGTCTGGACCGCACGTGGACCTTGGAATTTGAGGCTGACAGTGAACTCGGAAAAGATCACGTGGAAATTTCTGAATTCATTCAACGTTGGGAGCCTATTCCACCTGTTTCCATAGGTTACCGGATATTGACTTGGATATTAACCGCGATCGGCGCTAGTAGTATGTTGGCTTTGATCGTCACCGGTGATATTCGCTGGTTTTCATTCGGAACAAGCGTATTTGCGGTAAACCTCGTGGTCTTTGGTATGGTGGCCAAACGCATTTTTCAAGAATTGGGTCAAATGGACCGAACTTACCTCACTCTTGCATCCTATGCGCGCTTACTAAAACGTATCGAAAGTGCCTCCTGGAATTCTACGCGTCTGAAACGCATCCAAGAATCGCTGATCGTGTCGGATGGAACAGCAAGTGAAAAACTGGATACATTGAGTCGCATTTACACGAATCTAGAAAGTGTTCGTAATGGATTTGCCATGATTCATTTCAATGGAACCATTTTCTATCACGTACATCAATTTCACCGCCTGATCCAATGGCGTAAACGATATGGCGAACAACTGAATACATGGATCGATGCTATCGGAGCGATAGAAGAGTTGTTATCATTCTCGGTTTTTGCTTACAACCACCCAAACTACGTTTATCCGGAGATCAACGAAAACTACCGGATCCAGTTCGACGAGTTGGTCCATCCACTTTTAGCGGAAGGAAAATGTGTAGCGAATTCGATTGATTTCTCACAACGCGGCTTTGTGATCCTCACTGGTTCCAATATGTCCGGGAAAAGTACTTTTTTGCGTTCCTTGGGAATTGGTCTGACCTTGTCTTATGCCGGTTCCGTCGTGCCAGCGCGTAATTCTCTCGTGCATCCTATGCCCGTATTGGCCTCCATGCGTTTGAAAGATTCTTTAGCAGACTCGACTTCCTATTTCTTTGCAGAGATCAAGCGTTTGCAATTCATTATGGAAACGGCTCGTGAACAGCGCTGTTTTGTTCTCTTGGATGAATTGTTGCGGGGAACCAACTCAGATGATAAGATTGCGGGAACGATCGCTATTGTGGATGAATTGGCAAGTTTGCAAGCTATGGGAATCATTGCCACACACGATCTGGAAGTTTGCGAAACCGAATCAAAGCATCCGAATTATCTAAAAAACAAGTGTTTCGAAGCAACGATCGAACGGGATGAATTGCTCTTTGATTACACCTTGCGCGAAGGAATTTGCAAGAACAGAAGTGCCAGTTTTTTATTGGAAAAATATGCCGTGATCACTCCAAAATCCAAAGGATGATCGTTTGCTGGATATTTCGGCATGCAATAGAAAAGCTTTTAAACCGACTTTCTAACTGAAATACAAGTGTTTACACGTTAAATATCAGTTCCCTGTTGATATTTAACAGGCTTTTTATTTTCGCAATTCCCACATTCGGTTTAACTTTGCGCCAAAATAAATTGGCAATTAACGTCAATGTTAAATCAATTTTATGAACGAATTTGGTAAACGAGGAAAAAACGCCGATTTGAAAGCGATCGGTTTGGATAATCTCGGAAACGTTTTCTGGAATCTTACACCGGCTGAATTGGTGGAGGATACAATTATCAACGGACAAGGTGTGATCACGGATACAGGAGCTTTGGCGATCGAAACTGGTGAATTTACCGGCCGCTCACCGAAAGACCGTTTTGTGGTTCGCGATGAGAAAACAGAAAACAGCGTTTGGTGGGGAGATGTAAACATTGCCGTTACTCCGGAGCAGTTTGACAATTTGTACAACCGCATGAAGGCGTATTTGATCGGAAAAGACGTGTATGTGCGTGATGCCTATGCTTGTGCGGACAACAACTTCCGTTTGAATTTGCGCGTAACTGCGGAATTCCCATGGTCAAACATGTTCGCTTACAACATGTTCTTGCGTCCAACCGATGCAGAGATCGAAAACTTTGATGCAGAATGGAACATCGTGTGTGCTCCAGGTTTCAAAGCAGATCCTGAGATCGATGGAACACGTCAGCACAATTTTGCCATTTTGAACTTTACGCGTAAAATGATCATCATTGGTGGTACAGGTTACACGGGTGAGATCAAAAAAGGAATTTTCTCTGTTTTGAACTACGTATTGCCACATGAAAAGAATGTGCTTTCCATGCACTGTTCAGCAAACGTGGGCGAACAAGGAGATACTGCCATTTTCTTCGGATTGTCAGGAACTGGAAAAACAACTTTGTCCTCTGATCCAAATCGCCGTTTGATCGGTGACGATGAGCACGGTTGGTCGAACGATACCGTATTCAACTTCGAAGGTGGTTGCTACGCCAAAACGATCGATCTTTCACAAGAGAAAGAACCACAGATCTACGATGCGATCAAATTTGGAGCTATTCTGGAAAACATTGGTTTCCATGAAGGAACTTCTACTCCTGATTACGCAGACGGGTCGATCACTGAAAACACACGTGTATCCTACCCGATCCATCACATTGACAACATCATGGTTCCATCGATCGGTGGAGCTCCAAAAAATATCTTCTTCTTAACTGCTGACGCGTTCGGTGTATTGCCTCCGATCTCACGTTTGACCAAAGAACAAGCAATGTACCACTTCATGAGCGGATATACTGCTAAGGTTGCCGGAACAGAAGTAGGTATTACGGAACCCACAACCACGTTCTCTGCATGTTTTGGAAAAGCATTCTTGCCGTTGCACCCTGCGAAATACGCAAAATTATTGGGTGAAAAATTGGAAGGAACGGATATCAAAGTATGGTTGATCAACACGGGTTGGACCGGAGGTTCTTACGGAACAGGAAGCCGCATGAAATTGTCGTACACACGCGCAATGATCACGGCTGCTTTGAACGGACAATTGGATCACTTGGCATTTGATACGTTACCGATCTTTGATTTGGCATTCCCGACTTCTTGTCCGGAGGTTCCTGCTGAGATCTTGAACCCTCGTGCAACATGGGCGGATAAAGACGCTTATGACCGCACAGCGAAGCACTTGGCGGAGCAATTCGTGAAAAACTTCGAGCAGTTCGCTGCTGAAACGTCTGCAGATATCTTGGCTGCTGCACCGAAAGTGACAGTTTAACTTAGAAATATGCTTTGAAAGTCCCGGTCACATCGATCGGGATTTTTTTGTTATAACAGAAACCAAAACATTCTGTAAACTTGCATTATGTGGAAAAGTGTGTGTTTTATATGTGTTATTTGTTGCCATTCTTTGGTCAGTGGACAAACGCTTCGTATTTCCGAAATCAACGATAGTACGTTCGTCTACACCACCTTCAATACCTACAAACAACAGCGCATTTCTGCCAACGGGCTTTTGAAGATCGCGGTTTCAGGAGTGATCATGATTGACACGCCGTGGGATACCACACAATTTCAGCCTTTATTGGACAGCATTGAAAGGCGCTTTCACAAGCCTGTGAAATTGGTCATCGCGACGCATGCACACGATGATCGTACGGCTGGTTTGACCTACTACCGCAACAAAGGGATTCCAACGTACACCTCTCGAACTACCGCACAAATTTGTCGGGAGATGCAAGCACCGCAGCCGGAATTTACCTTTTTGCAGGACACGACATTTCGTATCGACGGAACGGAGTTGCGCACCTATTTCCCCGGAGCAGGTCACGCACCGGACAATATTGTTATTTGGTTTCCACATGACAAAGTGCTTTTCGGAGGTTGTTTTCTAAAGTCGGTTGAAGCAACGGATCTCGGAAATCTTTCCGATGCGAATATGGGAGCTTGGCCCTTTTCAATTTCGAACGTGAAGGATCAATACGGAAAGGCCAGCGTGATCATTCCTGGTCACGGTTCATGGAATAAAAATGCGATCAAACACACGCGTAAACTCCTGCGCAAGCGGATGAGATCACGGATTTTCAAGAAAAAATAAAAGGGCTTACCCTTTCCGACAAGCCCTTCCTGCATTTTAGATAATCAGATCAATCAATGTCGGTCACCAACTGGTGCTTTTCGATCATTTTACGCAAGTTGATCAAAGCATAGCGCATACGACCTAAAGCCGTGTTGATAGAAATCCCTTCCATATCGGCGATCTCTTTAAAGGAAAGATCCTGAAAAATGCGCTTCTCCACTATATCTCTTTGGGAATCTGGCAAGTGCCCGATCAAGGAAACCATTTGGGTCTCCAATTCATCGCGTGTCATTTGCTGTTCCACATTCGCATCTTGTAATTTTAGAACAGAAAAGATAGAAAACTCGTCACTTTTGGATGAACGCTCATTGATCATACGCATCCGTCCTGCTTTGCGGAAATGGTCGATCACGAGGTTTTGCGCGATACGCATTGCCCAAGGTAGGAACTTTCCTTCCTCATTGTAATTTCCCAATTTCAGGGTTTGGATAATTTTCACAAAAGCTTCCTGGAAAATATCTTCAGCCAGATCGCGTTCGCGCACCTTGTTATAAATTGCTCGGTAAATTCTGTCCTTGTGTCGTAGTAAAAGAACCTCAAATGCTTGCTCATTTCCCTCCAAGTAATACTGAACAAGCTGATGGTCATCTAGATTTCGCATAGCCATAACTCTACTCTTAAATAGTTTAATTGCTTGATTTAAAACTTATTAATGTAGAATTTCTCTATAGGCTTGCGTGTTTTCGTTTCACCGAAGATACAACTTAATCGGAAATTCACAAATTTTTTATAAAAAAGATTAACGGCTTGTTTTGAAACACAGCAAACAAAAAAAGCGATCAGCTGTTCCGCATATTGTGCGCAGAATTCCGAAATTTGTAACATGGCAGAGAAATACATTCACATCAAAGGTGCTCGAGTAAATAATCTCAAGAATATCGAGGTAAAACTCGAACACGGTAAGTTCACTGTCATAACCGGTTTGTCAGGTTCCGGGAAATCTTCTTTGGCTTTCGACACACTGTATGCGGAGGGTCAACGACGCTACATTGAAAGTTTATCGGCTTACGCGCGCCAGTTCCTTGGTAAACTCAACAAGCCGGAAACGGATTTCATCAAAGGGATCGCTCCGGCCATTGCCATACAACAAAAGGTCATCACATCCAACCCGCGTTCTACAGTTGGAACCACGACGGAAGTTTACGATTACCTGAAGTTGCTTTTTGCGCGTATCGGGAAGACCTTCTCCCCGATCTCCGGTAACGAGGTTAAAAAACACACGGTCAGCGATGTGATCGATTACATTGCCGACATGGAAGCCGATCAGCGGATACTCATTGCTGCGCCTTACCCACATTTGGAAAAATATGGCATTGCCCGCGCTGCGACTATTTTGCGCGAACAAGGTTACAGCCGCATGATGATCGATCATCAGATCGTTACGCTGGATGATCTGGAAAAAATGGAACATTTGAGCACCAATCCGGTTTACCTGGTGATCGACCGACTGGTTTCCGGACCTCTCGATCCCGAAACTAGTTCCCGACTAGGCGATTCTGTGCAATTGGCTTTCAACGAAGGACAAGGAGAAATGGCGGTCATAACGATGGGCAGTATGGATATCCGCGAATTTTCTTCCCGCTTTGAATTGGATGGCATGAGCTTCGTGGAACCAACACCTCACCTCTTTACGTTCAACAATCCGTTTGGAGCTTGTAAAACCTGTGAAGGATACGGTTCTGTCATAGGTGTAGATCCTGAATTGGTGATCCCCGATAAAAGCTTGAGTGTTTATGAAGGTGCAATAGTTCCTTGGAAAGGCGAAGTGATGGGCGAATACCTCAATGAACTCATTCACAATTCCAGAAAGTTCGATTTTCCCATCCACCGACCCGTAGAAGAATTGACAACTGAACAATACGACCTGCTTTGGAAGGGGAATAAATACTTTACCGGATTGCACGACTTTTTCAAGCATTTGGAAAGTCAATCGTACAAGATCCAATACCGCGTGATGCTTTCGCGTTACCGCGGAAAAACAAGCTGTCCGGAATGTGCAGGCACCCGCTTGCGCCACGACGCGAATTATGTCAAGATCGGCGGAAAAAGTATCCGAGAGATCGTTTTGATGCCCATTTCAGAGGCCTTAGTTTTTTTCGAAGCACTCGAAGTCAACGAGCACGATCAAAAAGTAGTGAAACGCGTATTGCCGGAAATCGTGCAACGTCTCCACTTCTTAAGCGATGTCGGCTTGGGTTATTTAACGTTGAATCGATCCGCCAATACGCTTTCCGGTGGAGAATCGCAACGCATCAATTTGGCAACATCATTAGGAAGCAGCTTGGTGGGTTCGATGTATATTCTGGATGAGCCGAGCATTGGTTTGCATCCGCGCGACACGGAACGTCTGATCAAAGTCTTACACCGACTGCGCGATCTGGGAAACACCGTTTTGGTAGTAGAACACGAAGAAGACATCATGAAAGCGGCGGACAGTATTTTAGATATTGGTCCGGCTGCAGGAAAATATGGTGGTGAGGTCGTTTTTCACGGTCCGTTCGAAGCATTGACAGAAAGTGATTCCCTAACAGCACACTATTTAACAGGAAAAAAAGAAATTCCACTTCCAAAAAAACGCCGTGGAGGAAAAAACGAGATCGTCGTTGTTGGCGCAAATCAACACAATTTGAAGAATCTCACTGTTCGCTTTCCGCTCAATCGCATCGTGGCTGTAACCGGTGTTTCCGGTTCCGGAAAATCGACCTTGGTGAAAGAAATCTTGTACCCTGGAATGCGTAAATTTTTAGGTCAATTTGGAGATGCTCAAGGTACTTTCAGACGTTTAGAAGGCGATATGAGTCAGATTGCGGAGATCGAACTGATCGACCAAAATCCGATCGGTAAATCTTCGCGAAGCAATCCAGCGACGTACGTAAAGGCATTCGATGAAATTCGGGAGTTATTCGCCCGACAACCGGTTGCCAAACACCACAATTACAAACCGGGATTCTTTTCGTTCAACGTGGAAGGCGGTCGCTGCGAAATGTGCGAAGGAGAAGGACAAGTGACCGTTTCCATGCAATTCATGGCGGATGTACACTTGCCATGTGAGGCTTGCCAAGGAACACGGTACAAGCAAGAAGCGCTCGAAGTGTTGTTCGAAGGCAAATCCATTTCAGATATTTTACAAATGGATATTTCTTCGGCCTTGGAATTCTTCAAAGCACATTCCGACAAATTGGTTGAAAAGATCATTCAGAAGATCCAGCCATTGGAAGATGTTGGCTTGGGTTATTTGCAAATGGGACAATCGAGCAGTTCATTAAGTGGCGGAGAGGCACAACGCGTGAAGTTGGCATCGTTCCTGATCAAAGGGGCTCAGCAGAAAAACACCTTATTCCTATTTGACGAACCTACAACCGGCTTGCATTTTTTCGATATCGAGAAATTAATGATCGCTTTCAATCGCTTGGTAGATGATGGACATTCCATTGTGGTGATCGAGCACAACATGGACGTGATCAAATGTGCAGATTGGATAATTGACATTGGTCCTGAAGGCGGTTTGAACGGTGGAAACGTTGTTTTTGAAGGGACTCCGGAAGAAATGGTCCTCCAACAGCAAGGACATACAGCACGTTTTTTGCGAGAGAAACTGAAGCGATAGTATCGACGAAACAGACTATTGTTTCGACGAACATGAATTTTAACACTTTTTATTTGGAATATCGGATATGACTGTCGTAGTTTTGCTTTATGAAACTATTCCGAAAAGCCACTATTTTTGTTTTTTTCCTTGCTGGTGTCTTACTGGTACAATTTCTCCGTAAAGAAAACACACTCAAATCTATTCCTCCTGTAAAAACAAGTGCCTTGGAAAACGTGTCACAGACTAGAATTAACAAAGATCAAGAAGCCTATTTGTTAAAGCTTCAATTTTTAGCCTGTAAAGCACATGAATAATCTATTCCCCGAACAGTCCTGATTCTGGAAGATTTTCATCTTTCTCGTAAGCAGGTTCAGGAAGATCGAATTCACCTTCACTTTTCGCGATTACCACCGAAGCCAAACAGTTTCCTAAAACATTCACAGAAGTACGAGCCATATCCATCAACGCGTCTACGCCTAGAATGATCCCTGCTTTTTCTGGATCCAATCCCAGGTGTTTGTAGTCCATCAAAGTCGTTGTTAAGATCACAAAAGAAGCACCTCGTACTCCGGCAACTCCCTTACTGGTCAGCATCAATGTCAAACAAATCGCAATTTGCTGTCCGATAGTCAGATTTACCCCACACATTTGGGCCACGAAAACCGTAGCCATAGATAAATAAAGTGTTGTGCCATCTAAATTGAAACTGTAACCTGTTGGAATAACGAAACCAACAATCTTTTTTGGAACCCCAAACTTCTCCATGTTCTCCAAGGCCTTCGGCAAAGCGGCTTCACTGGAAGCAGTTGCGAACGCGATCGACAAGGGCTCGGTAATACTTGCCAGAAATTCCCGGATCTTCACTTTGAATAATAAGGCGATCGGTAAAAGAACGGTGAATACGAATACCAACAGTCCGACATACAGCGTTCCCACCAGTTGCAGAAGATTCATGAGGACATCTACACCACTTTTCGCGATGGTACTGGCAATAGCGCCAAAAACAGCCAACGGTGCCACATACATGACAATATCGGTGAATTTGAACATCACTTCAGAAAGGCTTTCAGTCCAGTGCAACATTGTTTCTTTGTGCTTGACATTCTTTACCAAACTCAAGGCAACGGCGAACAAAACCGAGAACACAACGATCTGTAAAACCTGGTTTTCAGCGATCGCTTTCGCGATATTTTCCGGCACTAATTCCACCAGATGATCCTTCGGTTTTTCTAATTGGGACAACAATTCGGCGGACTTTTCCTTGGTAGAAACCTCTACCGTAGTTTCTTTCACACCGAAACCGGCACCGGAAATATTGATGGCTAACAAACCAATCAACAAAGCAAACGTAGTAACAATTTCAAAGTAGATGATCGATTTCAAACCAATACGCCCAACCTGTTTTAGATTACTATGTCCGGCAATTCCCACAACCAATGTTGCGAACAACAACGGAGCCACCAAAGTTTTGATCAATCGTAAAAATAGATCTCCGAAACGCTTCATTTCCAGAGAGAAATCCGGGAAATCTAATCCAACCTCCACGCCAAGAAGCATAGATGTAAATATCCACAACGAGAGCTTTTTTCGTTTGAAAGAAATCGCAAAGAGATAACCCATGCCCAAGTAACGCAGCACTGCAAAAAGAGTCGGATTTAGCTGAGGCAATTTGGATTCAAGGAAAAACAGGAATCCGCAAAGCGCAAAAACTGTGATGTACCAGAACAGAGAAAAGGGAGATTTCATACTTTCAGATTACACGTAAAATGTGAACCAACAAAATTAACAGGATATTGTAGAAAACAAAAAATGAAAATTATTCGTTTTTTTTTCATTAAGACGTTACATGATACGGAATATTCGTATTATTGCACCATCAAAAATCACACTTGAATTAAGTATCAAGTTCACGGTATTCAATCGAATACAACTCATCAGTCCAAAATCCTTATATGAATAGTCAGGAACTAGAAGGTAAATTGTTACCGCAGTTAAGAGAAATTGCAAAAGAATTAGGTATTAAACGCGTGGAATCATTCAAAAAGAACGACCTTATTGATTTGATATCCAAGCAATCAAACGCGGTTAACGAAAGTAAGACTACAGAAAAAAACGTAGCTCCAAAAGAAAAGGTAGCCAAGGCAACTAACAAAAAGGAACAGAACGTTAACCTGTTCTCTGAAGTACAAACACCGACCACCGAATCAGAAACGGTTTCTGACAACAGACCACAGCAACAAGATCGAAAATTGCGTCCGCGCAAAAACCGCCAATCTGAGTCGAACGAAGAAACACAAACAGCCGCTCCGGCAGCAACAACGGAAACAAGCACCGAAACTCCGACAGCAGACAATAACGAACGTCGCAGCCAACAGCAACCATTCGAACGCGTACAACGTCAACACAAACAGCGTTTTGAAAAACGCCCGAATGGAAACAACAACGGCGACAATACATTGAACGAAACTCGTGGACCACGCGAGCAACGAGAACCACGTGAGAACCGTGAACCACGTGAACAGCGTGAAAATCGCGAACCAAGACAGCAACACAATCAAAATCGTTCGCACAACAACCCGCAACGTCAGCCACAAGAAGAAAAAGTGGATGAGGAAGCATACAATTTGGTTGGTATCGTAACGGCTGAGGGCGTTTTGGAAGTGATCCAGGATGGTTACGGATTCTTGCGTTCATCGGATTATAATTACTTGCCATCTCCGGATGATGTATACGTTTCTCAAAGTCAGATCAAATTATTTGGTTTAAAAACCGGTGATACCGTGAAAGGAACGATCCGTCCGCCACGTGAAGGTGAAAAATTCTTCCCGTTGGTAAAGGTGGATTCGATCAACGGTCGTGATCCAGGTTATATTCGTGATCGAGTGCCATTCGAGTATTTGACTCCCCTATTCCCAGATGAAAAATTCAAACTGACCGGACACAGAGAAGAGACTATGTCTACTCGTGTAATGGATCTTTTTGCTCCAATTGGAAAAGGTCAGCGTGGAATGATCGTGGCACAACCAAAGACTGGTAAAACCATGTTGTTGAAAGATGTTGCAAATGCCATTGCAGCGAATCACCCGGAAGTTTATTTGATCGTGCTATTGATCGACGAACGTCCAGAAGAAGTTACGGATATGGCACGTTCAGTAAAAGCGGAGGTTGTTGCTTCTACTTTTGACGAGCCTGCAGATCGTCACGTGAAGGTTGCGAATATCGTTTTGGAGAAAGCGAAACGTATGGTTGAATGTGGTCATGACGTTTGTATCTTGCTTGATTCCATCACGCGTTTGGCTCGTGCTTACAACACGGTTTCACCAGCTTCTGGTAAAGTATTATCCGGTGGTGTGGATGCAAACGCCCTGCACAAGCCGAAGCGTTTCTTCGGATCTGCTCGTAAGATCGAAAATGGTGGTTCACTGTCTATTTTGGCAACTGCACTGACAGAAACGGGATCCAAAATGGACGAAGTGATCTTCGAAGAGTTCAAAGGAACCGGTAACATGGAATTGCAATTGGATCGCAAGATCTCAAACCGTCGTATCTACCCTGCGATCGATATTTTAGCATCTGGTACGCGTCGTGAAGACTTGTTGGTTGGCAAAGATGTTTTGCAACGCGTTTGGTTGTTGCGTAAGTTCATCGCTGACATGAATCCGGTTGAAGCCATGGAGTTCGTGAAAGGACACATGGAGAACACCCGATCCAACGAAGAGTTTTTAGTATCCATGAATTCATAAATTCATCCCATCCTTCAAACGGATGGGATTTTTTTCATACTGTATGCGCATATCATTAAAGATTTCGATCCTTTTTGTGATCATTTGGTTTATTGGTAAGATGAGTTTCTTTTACCTTCAACTCTTTCAAGATGAAGCAGGTGTAAAGATGCAAGTAATGTGGAACATTTTATGTTTATTGATGGGTATGACCATCGGAACATGGATTGAAAAACGCAAAGAATCCGCTTCGGAGAATTCTGCATTGAACGACATCAAGAACACCATGGGAAGTGGAATCGTGTACACTGCCCTCGTATCGATTCTGATCTTTTTGTACTATTCCAAAATTGACCCCGGATACAACCAACGCCAATTGGCTATTGCGGAAGCAGCAGTAAACAAGATGCTGGACGACCCGAAGGAAATGGAGAAGATCAAAAAGAACAATCCCGATTTGGAATCATTGACCCGAGAAGAGATCTACGAAAAAGCGATCTCGAATCAAAAAGCGATGTTTAGTCCTGGATCGACTATGACCATTTCCTTGTTAGGAATGCTCTTGCTATCCACTGTTAACGCTATCATTCTGACAGTCATTTTCAGACGAGTCTTGTTCAAGCAACGAACTTTATAAAAACCAAAAAATCCCTGAGCGCTCAGGGATTTTTTTTTATTTCTTCAATTCTGCACCGAGCTGATCATAATCGATCCCATCAAAATTCCCGGAAGACATCATCAACAATACGGCATTGTTCCAATCTTGCGAACGTATGAATTCTAAAACTTCCGATGTTTCATTCACCACTGTCACATTCCCACCAAAGGCAGTTTTCACTTGCTCGATGGTGATCGGGTCCAATTTTTTGTGCGCCACCACTTTCGGACTGAAATACACCAATGCCTGATCGGCTGCAGCCATAGCATTTTCGTAGTGCGGCAAGAATTCTTTTTTCAAGGAAGAAAACGTGTGTAATTCCATGCAAGCCACTACTTTCCGATCGGCATATTGTTCTTTCACCGCTTTCGTGGTAGCTTTTAATTTCGACGGAGAATGCGCAAAATCCTTGAACATAGTAAAATCAGAACTCTCTACAACTTTTTGTAAACGTTTTCCGGCGCCGGTGAAATTTGACATCGCACTTAAGAAGGCGTCATTGGAAATATTCATCGACTCTGCTAGTCGCATAGCACCGATCAAATTCTGTAAGTTGTGTGCGCCAAAAATCGCCAAGGGATAGTGCTTTCCTTCCCACTCCAAAACAGTTCCTGTGGCAGTTGTCGTATACTTTGGCGTTCCGTATTCTTTCACCTGCAACTTGGCAGCAAACTGTTCGCCGAGTTGATTTACCGTTTCATCCTCTTGATTGGCAACGAGAATACCATTCGGTTCGATCAATTCACAAAACTGTTCAAATTGAGAGATGTAATTTTCCCAAGTAGGAAACACATTGATGTGGTCCCACGCAATACCTGAAATGATCGCTGTATGCGGTTTGTATAAATGGAATTTGGGTCTGCGATCGATTGGGGAACTCAAGTATTCGTCGCCTTCCAAAATGAAGAACGGCGCATCTTCGGAAAGCTTCACCATGCAGTCATAGCCATCTAATTGCGCACCGACCATATAATCCACATCGATACCAAGAGCATTCACGGCATGAAGCAACATAGCCGTGATGGTTGTTTTTCCGTGCGAACCACCGATCACGATGCGATGTTTGTTCTTTCCTTGTTCGTACAAGTATTCCGGGTAGGAATAGATCGGCAAGCCCAGATCTTTCGCTTTTAACAATTCCGGATTGTCTGCACGCGCGTGCATACCCAGGATCACAGCATCCAATTCACTTGTGATCTTTTCCGGAAACCAACCAATTTCTGAGGGTAAGATCCCTTGCTTTTCAAGTCGGGAACGCGATGGTTCAAAGATTTCGTCATCGGAACCTGTTACCTGTGTTCCTTTTCGCGACAACGCAATCGCCAGATTATGCATCGCACTTCCCCCAATCGCAATAAAATGTACCTTCATATCAGTTTTCTTTACGAAACGAATTTACTTGGAAATCGGGCAAAAAAAAGTGGGCAACATTGAAGTTACCCACAGTTCATTTTTCATTTCGGATGCTTAGTAGTTGCGTTGCAATTTTGAATCTTGCGTTTCGCGTTGCCACGTGATCTCGGTACAAGGCTGCCCATTTTTGGAGTAAGTGATTCCTTCAATGGTCTGGGTACGCATGTACACATCACCGTGTCCGTTTTTCACTACAATTCGGCGCGTAACGATCGCAGACACCAAACCGTCAGATCCAGTTTGATCGTATTGTTCCTGAGAAACCCCTTCCGGGAAGAGTTTCCCGAGTTCATTGGCGGTTTTCTCGTCGATCTTCATTTCGCGTTTCTCCAGATCAGCCAACAATTTTTTCTGTGCCAAAGTACGTTCCATTTTTTCTTTCTCCATCGCACTTTCCTTATCGCCCATTCCGCTCTGAGTGGCTTTCAAAACCTCTGCGTTGTTGTTCGGCTTATCCGATCCATTCACGGAATTATTCTCCACCACCGTCTTGGTGTTATCCAAGGATTTCTGATTGCCTTCGTGCTTCAGTTGTTGATCTTTCGCAGTCTCTTGCGCTTTTTCTTGCTGTCCGTTATTGAGGTTTTGATAAGCAACTGTATTTTCCTCACCAACAACAGACGGAAGGTTGGCATATTTCTCCGTCTCGATGATCTCGTTGCGGATTTCACCGGTATTGTTCAGGGTTTTCTCGTACGACTTATTAAAATCAACGCGATCCATCTCCTCTTTCGTAACCGTTCCTTCTTGTAATTTTTCAGCATTTTGTTTTCTACCTTCCACAGCATTCACATCATACTCCATGACCACAGCTTCTTTTTCGTTGATCACATCTTTGAAGCGCAAGGTGTTTTGCTGATGTTGCGCGTCGTCATTCTGCTGCTGATCGATATAATTTTGAGAGATCTTGTTCAATTCCTCCTTATTTACCGGAGCTTGTTTCATATCCTCCATTTGCTTATCAGCCACCGTAGTATTCACCGTTACCAATTTTTGGTTCATGGCTTCTACCGAAACATCTTCTTTCTGTTGATTTTCGGAAGCAATTTCATCTTTGCGATCCACGGCTCCTTGAACAGACTGGCGCACTTCTTCGTGTTCCTTACTTTCGTCCATCACTTTTTGTTCCGTCTTGATTCGAATCTCGGTAAATTGAACATCCGTATGCAAGTTTGCTTTGTGGTCCTCGGAAACCATTTCGGTATTGACGTCTTGACGTTCGTTGTTTCCTTCCTTGATGATCTCAGCATTTTCAAACGCTGAACCATCCAGGATCGTGTTATTCTCATCCACGGTTTGTTGTACCAAATTCAATTGCGATTTTTGATCTAAAATGGCTGCATTTTTCACAATCTGTGAGCTAGATGCTTCGTTTTCGATGTTCTTTTCTTTTTGATCCAGAATTGCAACATTTTCCTCACGCCCTACTTGTGCGCTATCTACCGCCAAGGCATTTTTCGTTGTAATGTTCGAAAGGGTTCCGTCGTTTTGAACAGCTTTTTCTTTTTGCTGTGAAGCCAATTCACCCGATCCATCGTTGATCTTGTCCACTTTTCTCTTGAATCGTGTTCCAATCCGCGATTTGCGTTCTTTCGATGCAGCTTCCAATCGTTTCTGGCCATCCACCAAAGAATTATCGGTTTGTGTGCCCGGGATCGTCGGTAACTTCTCCGGTTCCTTACTCGCTACAGGCGGCGTAACCGTTGTTACAACAGGAGGTTTCGGTTTTGGATTCAACAAGTCTTCGATCTCCTGCAAACGTCTCTTTGGATAAGGATCAGATGGGCGAATCGTCAAAGCGCGCTTGTAGTAATCTTTTGCTTTCTTGTAATCTTTCGTATCGAAGTTCTCATCGCCTTTTACGATGATCTTTTGATAGGCACGATCTTCTTCCACATTGCGGTCCTCGATCATGTTCTTATCACACAATTCGATTTGGCTGATTGCATAAGCATTGTTTGACTGCTTTGATAATACTTGTTCGTACACCGATTTGGCGTTTGACCATTCTTTCTTCGCAAACATACCATCGGCCTTTGTGATCAAGGCATCGATCTCCGCTTTATTCTTTTCGGACGTCGCCAAATTATCCAAGATCTGTTTCATTTCGTTGATCTTGTCTTGCGCTGGTTTATCTCCTGACTTAACCGACAATGCTGTTTGGAAAGCGGTTAATGCACTATTGTAATCTTTCGCTGAAGCTGCTGCATTTCCGGCTGCCATCGCTTCGTTGTATTTTTTCGTCGCCTCCAAAGCTGGATCCGGAATACTGGCTAGTTGCAAACGAATGGCAGCGATACGCTCATCCGGTAACGTTTCATCCGGTTTGATCGATTTGGCTTGTTCGTAAAGTGCGATAGCATTGTCTAATTTGTTGGCTTTGGCCGCAGTCTCTGCTTCACCAATTTTCTTGTTGTAAGCAGCCAGTTTCTCTTGTAGTTCTTTTTCTGCTTTGATCAACGCCTCGATCTCATCTAATTTTTGTTTTGGTAATACATCATCAGGACGAAGTTTTATCGCGCGATTGTACATATCCTTCGCCTTGGTGTAATTCTTTTCATCGATCGCTTTCTGTCCGACTTCCAAGATCTTGTTATACTGTTCCCCTGCTTCCCCTCCAGATTGATTCGCACTTGCTTTTTCCGCTTCCTCGCGTTTCTTTACCACTTCTGGATCACTTTTTAACGATAAAGCTTCGTCATACAATTTTACGGCGCCTGCAAAATCCTTTTTCGACACAGCATCATCACCCGCTTTTACTTTTTGAGCGAACGTAGCTTCTTTTAGGGCATTTGCGGCTTCTTGCTGTTTCAGTGCTTTGATCGCCTCGATGCGATCGGTTGGTTCTTGCGTGTTTTTAAACGTCAGAGCTTCCGTGTACTTCGCGATCGCTTCATCATATTTTTTACTTTGTTCCAAAGCCAGAGCCGCTTGCATCGCAGCGTTGTATTTTTGATCTGTTTCTGCTCCTTTGGCTGCTTCTGCAATCTTCGCATCACACTCCGCGATCTTTTGATCGATCACCGGTTCCGCTTTTATGGCTTTGGCTTCATTCCATTTGGTCTTTGCTTCATTCCACTTCGACTGTGCCATGAGAGTAGCGGCATCTGCTTTCAATTGTGCGAATTTAGCTTCTGCAGCCGCAGCACTCATAGATTCCTTTTCCCCATTGATGGCAGCTTGTAATTGCGTCTTTGCTTCCGCATTATTTGGATCCAAGGTCAAAACTTGCTGGAACTTTGTTTTCGCACCTGCATATTCCTTGTTGGAAAGTGCCGTGTTTCCTTCTACCAACAATTGGGCGATCTGAGACTGTTTGTCGGCATTTGCCAAAGCTGTTTCAATTTCATTGATCTTGTCTTTCGGCAATTGCTGCGTTGGATCTAATGTTGACGCTTCTTGGAATTTGGATTTTGCTTCTGTCAATTTGCCAGCAGCCATCAAATTATTCCCTTCCGAGATCGCCGCATCGTATTTTGCTTTTTTCTCAGCTACCGAGCTCGCTTCAGCTATCTTCGCATCGATCTCTGATATTTTCGCGTCGATAGTCGGATCTGCCTGAATGGCTTTTGCTTCCAACAATTTCTGCTTAGCTTCCGGGTATTTACCAGAGGCGAACAAATCCAATCCGGCTTTCTTCAAAGCTTCGAACTGCTGTTTTTTGGCTGCTGCATCCATGGCTTGTGATTCCAAAACCGCAATTTCCTGCAATTTCGCACTTGCCGTCGCATTGGATGGATCCAGTGAGCTAACTTGCTGGAACTTCGCTTTTGCTCCCGCAAGATCGTTTTTAGTCATCAGAGCATTTCCATCCGTAATTAACTGTTCGATCTGTTTTGACTTTTCAGCTTGCGCCAATACAGAATCAATCTCTTTGATCTTTTCTAGCGGCAATGTTTGAGACGGGTCTAGTTTGGATGCTTCCTGGTACTTCGCTTTTGCCTCGGCTAATTTCCCTGCAGTTTGTAATCCGGCCGCATCCGCAATAGCTGCTTCATATTTCGCTTTATTTTGAGCTGCGGCACTGGCTTCGGCGATCTTCTTATCAATTTCCGCGATCTTTTTGTCGATTTCAGCATCTGCTTGGATTGCCTTCGCTTGAGTCAATTTATCTTTTGCATTCGCCAGATCGCCACTTGCAGCCAAATCCATTCCTTCTTTCTTCAATGCTTCGAACTGAGCTTTCTTCGCAGCTTCACCAGCCAAACTAGCTTCTAAAGCAGCCAATTCCTGTTGTTTCGCAGTAACTTGTGCATTGCCCGGATCTAAGGTAGCAGCTTGCTCCAATTTCGTTTTTGCTGTCGCTACATCTTTTTTCGTAATCGCTGCGCTGGCATCGGTAAGCAACTGCGTCACTTGTTTCGCTTTATCGGCATTGGCAAGCGCGGCATCCATTTCCTGGATCTTAGCAGCCGGAGCAGTTTGAGCAGGATCTAGTTTCTGGGCCTCCAAGTACTTTGCTTTTGCCTCGGCATATTTTGCCGTTTTGGCTAAATCGTCACCAGCTTTCATGGCAGCTTCGTACTTGGCTTGATTTGCCGCAGCAGCTGCATTTTCAGCGATCATTTTGTCTGCTTCAGCTAAACGATCTTTCGCTTCCTGCTTCGTGTTATCGGCTGCAATCGCTTCTAAGAACTTCGCTTTTGCTCCAGCGTAATCTTTCGCCGACATGGCATCCATTCCTTGCTGTAAAGCCTCTGTGTATTTCTTTTGCTTATCAGCAGCTGCCTGATCCGCAGCAATGCGTTTATCCACTTCAGCGATTTTGGCTTTTGGAACCGTTGAAGCAGGATCGAACGTTTGTGCTTCAGTGTATTTCGCTTTTGCTCCAGACAAATCATTCGCAGCCAATGCAGCATCTCCTTCTTGGATCGCTTTTTCAAATTTTGCTTTTTGTTCGGCTTTTTGATTCGCTGCAGCGATCAATGCATCTATCGCTTCAATCTTTGCTTTTACAGCCGCATCCTCGCGAATCGCTTGAGCCGCCTCATACTTTGCTTTCGCCTCAGGATTCTTTCCAGCCTTTGCCAAAGCATCTCCTTCAACCACCAAGGCTTTTGCTTGCGCAATCTTTTCAGCGTTTGCTTTTTCATCCGCTATCTTCGCCTCTACTTCTGCCAACTTAGCAATTGCCGTTTCATTTTTGTCATCCAATTTCAGAACTTCCTGGAATTTAGCTTTTGCCGCTGGAAGTTGATTCGCTGTCAAAGCAGTTGTACCTTCTGCCAACAACTTCTCGATCTGGGCTTGCTTTGCTTTTTCTTTCTCGATTTCTGCCAATTTCGCATCACATTCTTTGATCTTTTCTACGGGATAAGTTGCCGCAGAATTCATCGTCAATGCCTCTTGGTATTTCGCTTTGGCATCTGCCCATTTCTCCTGTCCAAACAGGGCATCTGCCGCAGTTACCGTCTCGTCGAATTTCTTTTTCTTATCCTGTTCTGCTTTTTGCTCATTCAATTTTCCGTCAATCTCAGCCAGCTTTGCAGTAGCAACTGGATCATTCGGCTTGAACTTCAACGCCTCCTTGTATTTATCCTTAGCCGCCATCCAGCTCTTTTGTGTAAAGAAGCCATTCGCATCCTTCATCGCTAGATCGTACTTTGCCTGATTCTCTGCCTCTTTTTTAGCATTCGCCATGGCAGCTTCACACTTCGCGATTTCGTCTTTCGGATATTGTTCTTGCTTTTTAGTCAAGGCCTCATTATACTTCGCGATAGCCTCTTCATATTTCTTCTGATCACGTAAGGTATTCGCTGCAAAAATCAAGTTCTTGTAATCCTCTTCGACTTGAGCATTTGCTGTATTAGCGTTTTTCTGAGCTTTAATTATTCTATCGATTTCATCAATGCGATCGGCTGGGTATTTTTCAGTCGGTTTTAACGCACTGGCCGCCTCGTATTGTTTTAATGCTTCTTCGTATTTCTTTTGATTATAGAGGTTGTCAGCATTTTTGATCGCTTCATTGTATTGTGCATCTGCAGCTCCTTTTTGTTTCTCGGAATCTGCTAAGAGTTTTTGGATCTTATTCGCCATGCGTTCTGCAACAATATCATCGAATGCGAGAACAGGATTACCAGATTCAAAATAGAATTCGGTGAATGGATTGGACTTAATGTACGAATAATCAACTCCCGGAAGCTCTTCAAACAATCCAACAGGAATATCTGCAGTATGCACATTTCCAGCGCCTTGAACGGCTTCTGAACTTACTCCCTTTAGATTCAAGGTGGCAAAACGCGTTACTTTCCCCGGCTTGGAATATTCCAGTTTGTAGACTTTGCCGGCAGGAACTTGAAAGGAAACTTTACCATTTGCGGGTGAAACTTGCGATGCCACCACAGTAGTACCATCTAAAACGCGAACCGTGATCCCCGCTTCTTTTTTGTCCGTTTTGTAATCTTTACAAATCGTGATGACATCCACCATTTCTTGAGAATAAGCGGAGATGGATAGCAAAAGGAAAGTCAGGAGTGTGAAAAGAAATCTCATATTTCGTACTTAAAACCGATGTCTGTACAACCAGTTACAAATTTGGTTTAACTTCGTTAACAAATTCTACAAATATCTCAAAAATAATCCAGTTAATTACCTGTAAATGCTACAATTTAAAGACCTCAGTTTCTGGGAAAAATCAGCCGTTACCGAAGGCATTGATTTCTTGGTGATCGGTGGTGGAATTGTGGGGATTGCCTGTGCCATTTCCTTGCGAGAAAAACACCGAAACGCACGCATCGTCTTGTTGGAACGCGGTTATTTGTCAACCGGAGCCAGCACTAAAAACGCTGGATTTGCCTGTTTTGGATCGGTCACAGAACTGGCCGATGACTTGGAACACATGGATGCAACAACAGTTTGGGACACTCTCGCGCTCCGTTGGCGTGGACTAAAACGTTTACAAGAACGCTTCGATCCAAAGGCATTGGAATTGAATATGCGCGGTTCGTGGGACTTGATCCATAACACACAGGCCTTCAAACAACAGGAATACACGGAACAACTCGCTTATTTCAACGAGGAAATTGAACGAATAACCGGTGAAAGCGCTTGTTTTAAAGAAGATAACGCTGTTTCTACACGACTCGGTTTCCGCCAGATAAGCACGGCTTACTTCAATCGACTAGAAGGAGAATTGAACACCGGAAACTTGCTGCTTCTATCCAATCAATTACTCGCGAAACATGGAATCATCACCTTGCACGGCGTTCAGGTTGAAAACCTAGAGTCACATGCACAGGAAGTGATCGTTCACACCAATTTCGGAGAGATCAAAGCGGCAAAAGTTGCTATAACAGTAAACGGATTCGCGCAACAATTACTGAAAGACAATCGTATTCAACCGGCACGTGCTCAAGTCCTTGTTACCAGTCCAATCACCGGATTTGAACTTCCAGGCACCTTTCATTACGACAAAGGCTATTATTATTTCCGAGGTGTCGGCGAGCGCATTTTGTTAGGTGGTGGTCGAAATTTAGATTTCCAAGGAGAAACGACTACCGAATTTGGCACGACAGAGCCAATCCAATCCGCATTGACCAGATTACTAACAGAAGTGATCATCCCGGACAAAGAATTCCGTATTGACTATCAATGGTCCGGGATCATGGGAGTTGGAAATGAAAAAAAACCGATCATTGAGCGTGTGAATGACCGCGTGTGCATCGGCGTGAGAATGGGTGGAATGGGTGTTGCAATCGGCAGTATTGTTGGAGAAGAATTGGCGGATTTACTGGCAAATTAAGTGATATTAACGGATTATTGTTCATGGAAAAATCGTTCGCATTCCGGGGGACTTTTGAAAAACCGGTAATTTCACCTCAAACAAAACGTATATGAACGCTGCACATTCGCATTTAATTATCAATCACTTTCCGATCATTGGTTTGATCTTCGGAATCATTGTGATGTTGATCGGGATCATGTCGAAATCTTCTGTATCCCGAAGAATTGGTCTATTATTATTCCTGATCGCCGGATTAACGGCAATTCCTTCCTTTTCAACCGGAGAAGGTGCAGAAGAGATTGTGGAACATTTACCGGCAACCACTTGCGCTGATAAATGTGAGTCCAGTATGACTGCGGCTAATGAAGCTAGTGAAAAAACACACCATTTGATCCACGAACACGAGGAAAAAGCAGAAGCCTTGATGCCGTTCATGTGGGGATTGATCGGACTTTCGTTGATCGCAATGTTCCTGGAATGGAAGAAAAAATCGATGGCGCTAGTTGCTTCGATCGTTGTCTTATTAGTTGGCGTTTTAGCCACTTATTTTGCTCGCGAAGTTGGAACTTCAGGCGGAGAGATCGCCCATCCGGAGATTCGAAAAGATTTTAAAGAAGCTCCTCACGAGCACGATGAGGATTAAGAAAAAAGGGAATCGATCGATTCCCTTTTTTTATGCTTGTTCTTTATCTTTTTCTGTTGGTTCCGGTTCGTCATGGATTTGATCAAGCGGACGGCTAGGCGTTGCCGGTTGACTCATCGGATTGGAAAATGTGGGAGGCGGTTCGAAGGAAACACCACCAACGTTTACGGAACGATCAATGATCTCTGCTTGTTCGCGGAATGGCTTTTCAATGTCCTCCACTGTTTCATCGACCATTTTTTGCAATTGAAAATCTTGTTTAATGCCCTCTCCGGATTTTCGAATTTCGTTCTGAACTTCTTCAGACGCATCTTTGATCTGACGGATGGTTCTTCCCATCGTTCGCGCAATGCTCGGAATGCTTTTGGACCCAAAGAAAATTAGGATAAACACCAAGATCAACAAGATCTCGGAGCCAGCCACATCACTTAAAAACAAAGGTAACTTTGCCATATTGAACACAAAGGTACATTATTCCCGCGATGAATTTGTTCATGAAGCGTTAAAAAAGGTGATTTTAACCCAACGAAAATTGGTTATATTTGCCCCTGAAAATAAAAACTATCGGAATGGCAACCACAGCAGATATTCGCAATGGACTGTGTATCAAACACAACGACAAGATTTGTCAAATCATTGAATTTCAACACGTAAAACCTGGAAAAGGTCCTGCATTCGTGCGTACCAAATTGCGCAATGTAGAAACAGGAAAAGTGATCGACAATACCTTTTCAGCAGGACACAAGATCGACGTAGTTCGTGTTGAAAACAGAGAATACCAGTACTTGTATCAAGAAGGAGCTGATTACATCTTCATGAACAACGAATCTTTCGAGCAAGTTCCGATCCCAGCAAAAATGATCGAAAAACCAGCTTTTTTGATGGAAGGTATGATTTGTAACATTCTTTACGATGCGAATGACGAGGTACCATTGGTAGTGGAATTGCCGATGTACGTGATCTCAGAGGTTACATATACAGAACCTGGAGTAAAAGGCGATACTGCAACGAACACCATGAAACCGGCAACTTTGGCAACTGGTGCTGAAGTGCGCGTTCCGTTATTCATCGATATGGGAGAAACGATCAAAGTAGATACTAGAACAGGTCTTTACGTTGAGCGTGTGAAAAATTGATCGAAATACACCACAAATTTAAAGGGGAGTCACGCGATTCCCTTTTTTTATGCCATGGAAAAGCTTTTACATTTTACTGACCGACAGATACAGATTTCTTGGATCTTGGCAGAACATTTCGATGAAAAACGCCCTACCCTCGTCTTTCTGCACGAAGCCTTGGGAAGTATTGCGCAATGGAAATCATTTCCCCTTCAATTATGCGACCAATTGAATCTTCCAGGATTGATCATTGAGCGAACCGGTCACGGTAGATCTAGCGGATTACTAACACCTAGATCGAAAAGTTATTTACATGACTACGCGTTAGAAACAGAATTGGTGCTGCAAGAAGTTTTAGGTGGAATTGCTCCTTATATAATAGTCGGCCATAGTGACGGTGGCAGTATTGCGTTGATCCATGCTTCCAGAAAGCCAAAACATTGCCTCGGAATAGTTACGATGGCAGCACATACGTTTGTAGAAACAGAAACACTAGAAGGAATTGCTCCGGCGGTAAATGCGTTTGAAGCAGGAAAACTGGATGGACTTTATAAGATCCATGGCGAAAAAACCACCGCGCTTTTTTATGCTTGGGCGAACACATGGCGCGATCCCGATTTTCGAGACTGGGATATCCGTGTGGAAATCTGCCAAATAACCTGTCCGACACTTGCGTTGCAAGGCGCAAAAGACCAATACGGAACGTACGATCAGCTACGATCCATCCAACAAGCGATTCCTCACGCTGAAATTTCGGAAATTCCGAATTGCGGGCATCATCCACATCTCGAAGCAAGTATGCTTGTCATTAATCGGATTTGTACCTGGGTGCATCAATTAGCGGAAAAATAACGATCTTCATCAACAAAACATCTGCAAAGTCTGTTTGATAGTCATGAGTGAAAAAGAAGCATTTCAAAATCCAATCGATAAAGACAAGATCACCGAAACTCCGGGGACACTGCCATATGCGCACCACACAGGAAGCGCCTTAGTGAAGCCAGAAGATCAGGGGAAACTGAAAGGACGTGCATTGAGTGCCATGGAGCACCAAACCGATATGCAATTGCACCAGATCTACGAACAAATGCAGCTACTGGCAGAGCAAGCCAAGAAATTGCAGGCACGTAAAACAATCTCCGAACGAATTTATGGTGCAGAAATGCGTTTTGAACCACTGATCAATCACGTCTATTTTTTGTATGAAAAAGAGACTGGGGATCAACTCTTATCATTGATTGCACCGGAACAATGGGGGCGCTCGGGTAAACAATTCACTTTTGTAGCCGAGGTGCGACTTTTAGCTGATCATACCTGGGATATTTTGCGTAAGAACGAGGACTTGAACTGGGATTAAATCCTGACAGTACGTTCGTTGAAAATCCTGTGTAACCCAAGTGACGTAATTTTTGCATTAATTTTTCGCGAAACCGGTTTAAAACCATCCAAATAGAGTACCTTTGCCGCTCATTTTTTATAATTTATACGTTAAGGCAAATGAGTAATGCATTGGGGAACCATATTCTCGTTGAGTTTATGGGGTGCGATCCGCACATTATGAATGATGTATCTTCGATCGAGCGCGACATGGTAGACGCGGCTTTGAAAGCAGGTGCAACTGTGATTAATTCTACTTTCCACCACTTTTCACCATACGGTGTTTCAGGTGTGGTAGTTATTCAGGAAAGCCATTTAGCCATTCACACGTGGCCGGAATACGGTTACGCTGCAGTTGACTTGTTCACATGCGGAGAAATGGACGCTTGGATTTCTTTTGACTATTTGAAAGAACAATTTGGAGCAAAGAACTATTCAGCGTTGGAAATGAAACGTGGAGCTGTGAACTTGTTGACCCGATTGGATTTCGATCTTTCTTCTATGCGCTCTAAAGCTGCTGAATGGGTGAATCCGGAAATGTATACCCGCAATGTGTGGTTCACAGATAAGGACGAAAACCAAGCACTTTCCTTGCGTTACACCGGAGAAGTATTCTACGACGTACAATCGCCGTTTCAACGCGTACGTATTTTGGAATCACCGAAATATGGCAAGATGTTGACCTTGGACGATATGTTCATGACCACAGAAAAAGACGAGTTCCATTATCACGAAATGATCTCTCACCCCGCACTATTCACTCACGGAAATGCCAAAAACATTTTAGTGATCGGTGGTGGTGATGGCGGTACCGTTCGCGAAATCTTGCGCCACGAAGGTGTAGAAAAAGTAACGATGGTTGAGATCGACGGCGAAGTGATCAAGGCGTGTAAAGAACATTTGCCAAATATTGCTGCAGCATTCGATCATCCGAAATTGGATTTGATCGTTGGTGACGGAATCGCCCATATCAAACAAGCACCGGCTGAAGCATACGACATCATCATTGTTGATGGTTCGGATCCTGTAGGACCTGCAGAAGGATTGTTCTCTGTGGAGTTTTACCGCAATTGCTACAACGCATTGAAACCTGGTGGAATTCTTGTTGCTCAAGGAGAATCGCCAAAATTCAACGAACACGCGTTTACTGAATTGAACGTGACCTTGCAACATATCTTCGGTAAAGAGAATGCACCAGTTTCCTTGTTCTATGTGCCAACTTACCCTACAGGAATGTGGAGTTTCCAATACGGGTTAAAAGACAGTCGCCAGCCAAAACAAGTGCAAGAAACAGCTGAGATCGACGCATTTGTGCATGAAAAAGGTTTGCGTTATTACAATGCAGATATTCATCATGCAAGCTTTGCTTTGCCAAACTTCGTGAAAGCATTGATCCATGGGAAATAATTCAGGTTTCGACCCGAATGGCGTAGGAATTGCCAACGGAAACATCTTTGGCTTTCCGGTTGAAGAGAAAGAAGCGGATCTGGTGATCATTCCCGTTCCTTGGGATGCTACAGCATCTTATGGAAAAGGAACGAGTCAAGGTCCGCAAGTAATCCTAGACGCATCTACGCAATTGGATTTTTACCATCCGCAATTGCCCGAAGCATGGACTACTAAAGTTTTCATGACACCGATTTCTGAAGAAATGAAACGCATCAATGACGAATTGTGCGTGGAAGCTGTTTCCTACATCGATTTTTTAGAAAGTGGTGGCGAATTAACCGAAGATTCTCCATTTCAAGAAGTTGTTCAACGAATCAATGCTACTTCAGAAGCATTGCGTCAGTCACTTAAAGAACGTGCCTCAACGTTGTTGAAAGAAGGAAAGATCGTCGCTGTTTTAGGTGGTGAACATAGTACTCCTTTCGGTTTGATCGAAGCTTTAAATGAACAAGGACAAACTTTTGGAATTCTGCAAATTGATGCGCATGCCGATTTGCGTGAAGCCTATGAAGGTTTTCAGGAATCACATGCATCGATCATGTACAACGTGGTACAGCATTGTGACAAATTAGAAAAACTGGTTCAAGTAGGAATTCGCGATGTAGCTGCATCAGAAGTTGCTTTGAGTCAAACCAATCCGAAGATCACCACTTTCTTTGATTGGGACATCAAACGTCGCCAATTTGAAGGTGAAAACTGGAAATCGATCGTAAGCTCTATCATTCGTGAATTGCCGGAGCGCGTTTACATCTCATTCGATATCGACGGTTTGCATCCCGCGCTTTGTCCACATACCGGAACTCCGGTAGTTGGCGGCTTTGAGTTGGATCAGATCGCCTATTTGTTCTTTGAATTGATCGAAGCAGGTAAACAGATCATCGGATTTGACTTGAATGAGGTTGCTCCCGGACCAAGTGGTGATTGGGATGCCAATGTGGGCGCCAGAGCTTTGTGGAATTTGGTCTGTGCAACGGAGAAAAGTCGACGACTAACGCGATAAGCTTGTATAAATCTAGTAGAACACTCGTACATCCTTCGTACGAGTGTTTTTTTATTCCTATATTCGTGAACTAGAAAGGATTGAATGAAAAAACACGGTATGTATAGATGCTTATTCGTTGCTATTCTGTTCATTAACAGTACTGTTTTTTCACAAAACCTTTCCACCAGTGGTCGCTTTCCCGGCAAGTACTTTTCGATCAAAGATTACGGAAGTGCCGCGCAGATTTGGACGGGTATCCAGAGTAAGGACGGGCTGCACATTTTCGGGAACCGCCAGGACATCCTCAGTTTTAATGGACAGGAATGGAATAAGATCAAAGTGGATAAGGAATCTACCTCAAAAGTAGATCAAACTCGCTCCTACGGCTCTTACGTTTCCTACTTTTTTCAATCCTCGGATGGAAACATTTACGTGGGTAGAGAGAACAACTTCGGACTACTCGCTCACTCATCCAAAGGAGAATTGATCTACAAGCCGCTCAAAACAGTGGCCGAAAATGAAGCTTTCGGACGTGTTTGGAATATTTTCGAGATCAATAACGGCGAATTGATTTTTGTCGCTGAAAAAGGGATCTATCAATACGCACAAGGTAAAGTCACTCCTTTTGTCGTTCCATCATCGTTCAATGGCATGTTGTGTAAAACTTCCTGTCGCGTTGACAAAGGGATGCTCCTTGCCTATCAAACCGATGCGGATAACGAAAATAGAAAATATAAATACCTATACATCGATATATTGACCGGCAAGGCCAAAGAAACGGAAGGTCCGAAAGAAGAGAATAGCTTGAACATTCGTGGAAGTTTTGAGGTGAACGGTTCATGGTATGTGCTCAATCTTTCAAAAAAATTATATCGCGTTAGATGGACCACTGGTGGGATGACCTGGACATTGATGCCCTCTGATTTTTTCGGATTCATTCAAAATTATGCCCCCAACTTCATTAAACGTGAAGGAAATCAGATCTTTTATTGCACCGAAGATGGAGGACTGATAATTTCGGATCTCAACGGACAGATCAAACGTGTTTTTGATTTCAATGATAATTTAGAAAACATTTTTGTTCACCACGTATTTTCAGATAGTGATAAAAACCTGTGGTTGTGTCTAGATAATGGGATCCAATTTATAGAAACGTCCTCTCCCCTCACTTATTACAAGAAAAAAGAAGGACTAACCTCTCAGATAGAATCCATTGAATTCATTGGTTCCAGTCCGCTAATTGGTCTTCATACGGACATTTTTACTATCCAGAAAAGATCATTCCATGACTTTTTAGAACCGGTAGACCTGTTTGGTCAGTATATTTTTGATATCGAAACGATTCAAACTGAGAAAGGACCCAGAACGGTAGTGATCGGCTATGACGGCTTGTATGAATATTTTCCATTGACCAATACCCAAACCAAGATCGCTCCCACTTATGCATTTAGTTTTGGAAGAGATCCATCCAATGCCAAACGTCTGTTCATTGCCTTAGAGGCCGGATTAGGCATGATTGAATTTAAAAATGGAAAATGGGAATACGAAACCTTGGTTGCGGATGCCGGTGGTGAAACCATTTCGTGTACCTATCTGAACGGAAAAGTGTATTTTTCTATTCGCAATAAAGGAATCGGAATTTACGATACCCGTTCGCAACGACACAAAGTATTGCCTATAAAAAACGTCGATAAAGACAATAACAATTACTATGTTCAAACGTTCCAAAACACAGTTTATGTGGGTACTGGGAACGGGATCTACTACATTCAGAAAGGCGACAAATCAGTTAAACTTTTCGAAAAGAACGATGCTTTTTTAGGTAAAGGTCACAAGAATACGATCCATCGTCTGATCAATATTGACAACAAACAACTGTGGGTAGTAACCTACCGCGAATTTTCTGATGACCAATTCGAATTCGAATCCGGTTGGTTAGAAAAAATAAACGGTTCATGGAAGTATACCAAGTGGCCCTTTGGCGGAATAAAAGATGCCGGAATCATTTCAGCTATTCAACGCGCACCAAATGGTGAAGTCTGGATGGGAGCAACAGAAGGATTGTTCATTTTTAACCCGAAGATGTCGCGCCATGGAAACCGAAAGTTGGAAGTCCTGATTGATAAAATCGAAAGCGATGGGAAAGCGCAAATCTTTGATATCCGTTACGCCAAACAGTTAGATGCACTTGATTATCAGCACAATTCCTTCCGAGTGATCTTCCATTCAAATTTTTATTCTTCGCAAGGTCCAAATATGTATCGGTACAAATTGGAAGGCTTTAGCGACGATTGGTCGGAATGGTCAACCTTGAATTTTGCCAATTTTGAAAAGATCGGAGAAGGCAACTATAAACTTAAGGTTCAAGTGCGTAATTTTTACGGCTTGGAAAGTCCTGTTTTGAGTTACGAGATCACCATTCTTCCGCCGTGGTATAGAACAATTTGGGCGTATTTATTGTACGCTGTTTGTTTGATCTTCCTTATTTTCGGAGTGGTACAATTATCCACTCAACGTGTTAAACGACAAAATCTGCGATTGGAGGAGATCGTTCAGGAGCGCACAAAGGAAATTGCCGAGCAAAACTTCCAATTAGAGAAGCAAAAAGAAGAGATCACGCTGAAAACAATGGATATTTTGGATAGTATCCATTATGCGAAGCGCATTCAAAACACGATATTACCTACCGAAGTTCGTTTGAAGGAAATGTTTGATGATTACTTCGTGTTCTACCGACCGAAGGACATCGTCTCGGGAGATTTTTACTGGGCACGGGAGGTGCAAGGAAAGAACATTTTTGCAGCTGTCGATTGTACCGGTCACGGTGTGCCTGGAGCATTGGTAAGTATTGTGGGGAACAATGGATTGCTACGTGCGGTGAATGAATTTAAACTGACTGCTCCAAATGATATTTTGGACAAACTCCGCGAAATCGTGATCTCATCCTTCCGAGCAGATGAAAATATGGATGTGAAAGATGGAATGGACATCGCTTTATGTTCCATTGATCCACTGACACGCAAACTATACTATTCCGGCGCGAACAACGAGTGTGTGATCATTCGCAATAAAGAGATCATCGAGTTGAAACCAGATAAACAACCGATCGGTCAGTTCGTTCATGCTCAACCATTCAGCATTCAAGAATTTGATCTTCAACCCGGCGACAGTATCTACATGTACACCGATGGTTATGTAGATCAGTTTGG
>CAYRVL010000009.1:53911-69201 GCA_964427665.1 uncultured Fluviicola sp.
TGGCTTGATTGGTCGATCGTAAATACCCTGCCACTGGTTATAGTATGTGCTGTATTGACGACACAAGCTGTGACCTCACTCTTTAATCAACTCAATATCTGGAAAACGATCTCGTTGATCCTCTTGGGAGTTCAGACAATTCTTTGCTCGTTTTATTTTTTTGAAGTTTTTGCACTGGCGGAACTTTGGAAATGGATCTTCGCCCTGCTTTTCTTTGGAATACTGATCGCAAACTACAGTCTGCTCCACGCAACATCAGCCTGGATGCGCTTGCTGAAAATATCCTTGTTTATAGTTGCAATTGCCGGTTTTTTGCTTGCCGACCTGAGTGCACACGGATACACGATCGCTTTATTGGCCTTGATTCTAAATTTGTTGCTTCAGCTTTTTAGCACACTTGCTCCAAGCGATCATTCTACAAAGGTGCCGAAACCATAAATGCGTTTCAACCAATATTCCGATTCTTCGATATTGGTAATGACGATTCCTTTGGAAGAACTTGCATGAATCATTGTAAGAGGTTCTCCCTTGTTTGAAATGACGATTCCAACATGCGAAATACCAGAACCGTTATTGAAGAAGATCAAATCGCCTTTCTGTGCATTTCCTTGTTTGATCTTGATCGCTGCACTGTATTGATCCTCTGCACGTCGTGGCAGCTCCTTATTAAAGCTCTTGAAAACATACGATGTGAATCCGGAGCAATCAAAGCCATTCGGATCTGTGCCGGCCCACTTGTATTGCACTCCCAACTGTTGTTTCGCAGCATCAACGATCTGATCACGCTTTTTGATCTTGGCAGCGCTTTCAGCAACCACCGTTTCAGTCGCCTCCGGTTCTTTTGGTGTTTTTACGCCATTTGGATTATCGATATCCGGAATATGATCGAACAGACCGAACAAGATCTGCTGTAACTCATCGTATTCATCCTGTCGCCCTTCTTTCTTTAAACGTTCTACACGCTGCACTAGAAATTGCTTTAATTCCGCCACATGATCCAGATGCGCATTGAAGACCTTGATCCCTTCCGGACTGTTCTTTACTTCCAGATACAGACGTCGTGCTTCTTGCAATGCTTCCGGGTGCATTTGCATCCAGAAATCACGATCTGACATGCGGAAAATAGCCAAGGCCTTGTAAAATTCAGGCTGAAACGAATAATCATAATCCGGTTTGTCTAGTAAGCGATTTGCTTTGCGGTAAACCATGGCATAATGACCTTGATCGTACAAAACCTCCAATTTATCCAAAGCCTTTACTTGCGCTTGAACGCTACCAATAAAAACAAACAACAAGGACGTCAGAACTACGCTTTTCATACACTTTTTGATATGAAGCGAAAATACAAAAATGTATTATGCCGATTTCCGCAGATTTTGATATTCGTCAACAATCACTTGTCCGTTTCTTCATTTTTTGGTTGGATTAACAAATATTCGCAAACAAACTGTTCCAAAAACACAATTTCTACGTTTATTCGTTAACTTAGTATAATACATTCCCTCGCATGAAACGATTATTCTTTTTCGGCTGGCTATTGACCTTGCCGATTTTGACCCAGGCACAGCAACGTCCGGCTCAACCGACCACTTTTACCCAAGGCGATCGCATCGACGAAATACTCACATACATCAACAAAATGTATGTTGACGATGTGAAAGAAAAAGAATTGATGGACGCAGCCATCGTGGCCATGTTGGAAAAGCTTGATCCGCATTCCACGTATATTTCAAAAGAAGAAGTGGATGATGCAAACCAATCGATCAACGGCAGTTTTGTCGGTATTGGAATTCGTTTTCAAATATTGAAAGATACTCTCATGGTGGTTGAAACCATTCCTGGTGGTCCGTCCGAAAAACTTGGGATTCGTGCGGGTGATAAGATCCTGAATATTGACGGACAAAGTGTTGCCGGCGTTGGCTTGAAAAACAGTCAGGTGCGCGAAAAATTGATGGGAGATCTGGGCACCAAAGTACGTGTAGATATCCAACGCAAACAAGTGAACAAGCCGATCAATTTCGTGATCACTCGCGACAAAGTTCCGGTGAATTCTGTTGATTGTGCGTACATGGTCAGTCCGAAGATCGGTTACATCAAGTTGAATTCCTTCTCGCGTTCTTCACACGAAGAGATCACAAAAGGTATTAAGAAACTGAAAGATCAGGGTATGGAGAACTTGATTTTAGACTTGCAAGGAAATGGTGGAGGATTGTTGTACGCTGCACAATTGATTGCCGATGAGTTTTTATCTGACAACAAATTGATCGTTTACTCCGAAGGAAGAGCGCAACCACGTCAGGATCTGAATGCACGCACTAAGGGTAGTTGGGAAAGCGGTAAATTGATCTTATTGACCGATGAAAATTCTGCTTCTGCTTCTGAGATCTTGTCAGGAGCTGTTCAGGATTGGGATCGTGGATTGATCGTTGGAAGAAGATCGTATGGAAAGGGATTAGTTCAACGTCCGATCGATCTTTCCGATGGGTCACAGATCCGTTTGACGATCGCACGGTATTTCACGCCTTCCGGTCGTTTCATTCAAAAACCTTATGATGATCTAGAAGCGTATCGCAACGACTACATGCGTCGTTTCATGCACGGCGAGATGACACACATCGACAGTATTAAACTTCCGGATTCGTTGAAATTTGAGACGCGTATTACCAAACGTCCCGTTTACGGCGGAGGTGGTATCATGCCAGATTTTTTCGTTCCGATCGACACTTCCGAGTTCACCGATTACTACCGAGATATTGCAAGTTCCGGGGCATTTAACGCCTTTGCGTTGACGTATGTGGACGGCAAGCGCGACGCTTTGAATAAGCAATTCGAAGATTCAAAGTCATTTGTTCGCGAATTTGCAGTGACCGAGGACCTGTTCACAGAGTTTCTGGCTTATGTGGAAAAAGAACACAAGGACATTAAGCGCAATGACGAGCAATTAAAGATCTCGAAAGCCGATATGCAATTGCGATTAAAAGCAATGATTGGTCAAGACTTGTTTGGAACAGAAACTTTTTACGAAATTTACAACGTTAAAAATGAGGTATTGCAACGCGCGATCGAGTTGTTGCAATCGAATGAATACGAAAAACAGAAATTAGCTAAAAACTAAAACGTATGAAAAGAAATGTGTTGTTCGCGGCTACTGCCATTTTTCTCCTAACAGCTTGTTCATCAAATGAACAGAAATCAGATTCCAACTTATCATCTGCGATCGAAGCGGGAGGTGCAAACGACAACGCTTACCTAGAGGAAAACAAGGAAGAAATCGAGGCTGAAATGAAAGCTTTGGAAGAAGAACAAAAGACCTTGACTTCGTTGAAATTCGACAAGACAGAGCATTCCTTCGGAGCGATCAAATTGGAGTCAGAGAACGCTTGTGAATTTGTGGTTACGAACACGGGCAAGAAGCCTTTGATCATTGAAAATGTGCAAGCCAGCTGTGGATGTACGACGCCGAAAAAACCGGAGAAGCCAATTCAGCCGGGCAAATCGGATGTCATCAAAGTGCAATTCAAGCCAAGTTCAGAAGGAAATGGAGTTGAGAAAACAGTAACCGTAACGGCGAACACGGAACCAAAGATCAACGTACTGAAGATCAAAGCAGACGTATCGAAATAAAGGATCAAAGGGACTTCGGTCCCTTTTTTTATGTCTTATCAGACCAAATCACCTTTCATTCGCGCTATTGACTCAGATCGACTTCTTACCATACAATTCGATTCTACTTGTAATGGCGTTCATTCTTTCTTCAATTCGATATCGCTTGACGATTACCTGTCTTGCTTTCTCAGAATAAACCGCATTTAACGGACGTTTTTCATAAATAAACTCAAGCAATTCATCAAAGTCGTTCTCCGTTTTTAAAATAAACCCCGAATCTTGAACAATCGTGGGTAACTCATTGACCTGTGAACAAAGTGGAATACATCCAGTCAACATTCCCTCACACAGGGAGCATCCGAATCCTTCAAAAAGGGAAAACTGACAGTAATATTGATGTTTATTCAGGACTTCATTCATGTCAGTGTGTTTAACCCTTCCCAAAAAATGAACGTTTCCCGGAAATTGAATGAAATCCGGTTGATCCATACCAACAATAGTAAAATTCGCATCGGGAATCCTTTTTGCCAATTCAAGGAAAGTCCTGATTCCTTTGATTTCAAATTGATCAACCGAAGAGACAACGGTTACAAAACCCGATTTTTCGTTGTTGGTAAATGACCATTTATCGATTTCAAAACCATTTGGAATGACATGGTACGGTGTCTTTCGATCAAAATATCGATCTACACCAAATTGCAGCAGTTCGCCAAACCTATTTTCTCCCCGTATCAAACTGACACCTACCGGCCAAAGTTCCGTTGCTTTTTTATAACTGGCGATACAAAACCTTCTTTCCAGAGGTCTGCGTAATTTTCCGTATTTAAGTTCTTCAAATCCAGCGGAATCAGCCCCGTTTAAGATGATAAATACCGGTTTTTTATAGATTTTCCCGATCAGCGTTGGTAAAAAAGAATGATAACCACCAAAACTGATAATGATGACATCCAAGGATCGAATATGGCTGATTAGGTAGAAAAATTGCTTGATAAAATTCCAAACAATACGCGACTTTCTTCCCCAAGGTTGCCAACAGGTAGTAACCTCATACGATTTCGCCAAATAAAGGATGTCCAGTTTCACGAAGGAACTCTCCGCCGGAGCGATATACAAGATTTGCTTATTCGCTTTCATGCTTGAAAACAAAATTCCCGGGCAATTTCATATTCATTTCATCAACTGGTTTTAAGTCACCTCTAAACAACGTATAAGAACGATAACCAAGACTATTCAGAAACTGTACAATATCCTTAGGAGAATAACCATGAGACTGATCGCTCGGATGGTTTATTTCGATCAATATTTGAGGTTTAAACTTTTCAAGTGACCGTTTCATTCCTTGCAAGGCAAACAATTCAGCTCCTTCAATATCTATTTTCAGAACATCGAATCGTTCCAATTTTCCAAATAGCAAATCATCAAAAACAGCCAATTTAATTTCTTCTGTTTGAATTTCTTGATCGTTCTCAGGTTTAAATAGCGTAGAAACTCCTTCATTCAAGCCTTGTCCACCATCGTTAAAAACCGGTGTGAAAATTTCGGTCGTTTTTACTTCATTGAACAAACCAACATCAAAAGTAGAGACCTGTTTAAAGTGATTTAAACCAATATTTTCCTTAAGCAGCTTGTAATTCACCGCAACCGGTTCGAAGGCATACACATGACCTTGGTAGCAAATGGAAGCTGCCAAAAGCGTAAATTCTCCCTGATTTGCCCCTACATCGATGAAGACGTCATCCTGCCGCAAAATTTTATGGAGATAAATGTATTCATTTACATGATGTAGACCTGTCCAATAGATTGCTCCTCCCATGTAACCATTCATGTTAACCTTTATTTTCAGTCCTTTCGCAAAATTATTGACAACCGTGAAGACCTGCTTTTCATCTTTTTTCATGGCACGGCACTTCCGAGAAAATCGGATCAATACCATACCTATAAAATAGGTGAATTTATGAACGATCAACCTTGGAATGAACCACCGTAAAATAAAAGGCAACATGTCTGTTATTGTTTTCTTTTGAACGAATAAAAAATGGCTGTTCCAAACAACAACACCAAGGCAACTGTAGCAAAAAGCGAGTACTTATTATACTTCGTATAGCTATCATCCTGATAAACAAACTCTACTTTGTGTTCGCCGGCAGGGATGTCCAATCCGCGCAACATGTAGTTCACTTTGATGATGTCTGCAGGCTTGCCATCGATCGTTGCTTTCCAATGCTCCGGATAGTACACTTCCGAGAACACCGCTAGTCCACCCGATTTTGATTTCGTGGTGTAATTCAATTTATTCGCCGCGTAGTTGGTCAATTGAATGCTTCCCTCCCCATCAAATGTGCGCTTTTTCAATTTCGACGCATCTGACTCGATCACGATCGCTTCCTCGCGTGGATTGAAATCGTCTGTTACGGTAAATTCTACCAAGCCTTTGAAGGACTTCGTTGAATCGCGCTCAAATCCTTCTTTCATGATCAAGTCGGTCTTGCCATTTTGATCCTGTACAAAAACAACCGTTACGCCTTGAGGAATTCCATTTGAAAGTGGAACAGCGATCGTGTCGCGACTTCCCTCTGACAGATATTGTAAACGTTCGCTTCCGTATGCTTCCGTGCTTGGTTTAACCGTACCATTCACAATGAATTTTCCGGTTCCGATATTCTTCATCGAGAACTTTGACCCCAATGACAACATCGCCTCATTCGCATCCTTCGCTACTTGTGCACGCTTCACAAACCACGCATTTCCACACGCTGTAGGATTCGGATTTGCTACCAAACCTGAATCTGTTGGCTGTAAGATGTACTTCACGTTGAACATGTCCAACACCTTGTTGTTGGATTTGGAAATGTGGAATTCGATCATATTTTGGATCGAACGCAATTTCGCCCCGTGGTATCCACCCAAAGATTTGTGGAAAAACGAAGCCCGTGCGGAATTGAATCCACCTGACACATCAAAAACACGATAGTTCGTCATGCGATTCAACGCGCGGAAGATATATGCGTCCACAATGCGGGATCTCTCTGCTCCTACCGCGTCCAATTCATACGCTTTTGCCTCACCAGCCGATCTCGCTTTTGCAATCTCCCGCTGCAATGCCGGATTCGCCGCTGCTTCTCGCTCCAAGATCTGCATGTCTCCAATTTCAGGCGTCATCGGATACAAAGCAGCCAATTTAGGCACCCAGTATTTGTAATTGCCCGTTTGATCTTCCTTACCGTTCAAGTAATTGTTGGAAACCAACACGACATCTAGGAAAGCAAACAATCCCAATGCCCCCATAGAAACGGCAGCTGGCAAACTTGTCTTTAGAAACAGAAACAAACACGCAATCGCCAAAACACTGAATAGAATCGAGCGGTTCATCGAACTTTGGAAAATCTCCATACGTGCTTTTTTGACACTGCTCAAACGCGACATGTATCCATCCATCATGCTCTTGGCCTGTCCCTCTACCGCCGCTTCGATGGCTGCCGGACTTGAAACATCAATTCCATATTGAGCCGCTTGTTCAGGTGTCATCGCTTGGATCTGCTTGCGAATATCATCCTTCTGACTAGCAATCTGCTGTTCAACCATTGTTGTGTCTAATTCTTGATTCGACACGTAGTTATCTCCTAAACCAACACCTTTCAATCCGATCAGGAACACCACGAAAGCTGCTGAAGCGATATAGAATGGTTTGATGTTTTCAACGATCTTATCTTTTTCTTTGATCAAACGATCCAAGAACAGTACAGCCAACAATGGAACTGTTAATTCGATGATCACTAAGATGATCGTTACCGCACGGAATTTATTGTAACCCGGTACATTTTCCAAGAACCACTCGGTTAGTCCCAAGTAGTTTTTACCCCAAGAGAGCATCAACACCAACACGCTTACCGCCAACAAAGCCCATTTCGATGGATCTTTCAAATAGATCATTCCCAAAAGTGCCAAGAACACCAGGATCACGCCTAAGTAAACCGGACCGGAAGTACTCAACTGATTTCCCCAATAGGCATTTGAATTCAACGCATTTTGGATCTCTTCTGATGTCAAACTAGTAGAACCTTCGATCTGTTCACGGAACGGAGAATCTCCGATCGCCATACTACCTCCACCTTTCACATAGGGAGAAAGGAAGGTAAACGATTCATCAATTCCATACGAATATTGCGTTACGTAATCGACATCTAGTCCCTCTTGAGAATTGGCAGCAACTTGGCCATCAGCCGTAATGGTCAAATCGTTGTTTCCTCGAGTTGAATGCTTGGCATAAGCATTGGTCATTCCCACATTTCCGTAATTGATCACAAAAGCCAACAGGTACATCGCAATAATTCCTCCTGTCGCTTTGAAGAAATTCCCCCATTCTTTGGTCTTGATCACGCGTACGAGTTCTGCCACTCCTAAACCGAACATCAGGATCACCAGGTAATACGTTACTTGCAGGTGATTCGATGCAATTTCAAAAGACATGAACAATCCGGAAAGTAAGGAGCCCCACAGCCAATTTCTTCGATAAGCCATGATGAAAGCTCCGACAACCGGCGCCATGAATGCCACAGCAACAGCTTTCGAGTTGTGTCCCGCTTGGAGAATAATGATCTGATAACTTAAAAAAGCATACACCAATGCGCCGCCAATTGCCACCCATTTGTTCACACGCATCAGGCTGAGCATGAGGTAGAAACCGAGCATGTAAAGTAAGACAACACCCATTGGCGATGGGATCGTACGCATATAACCGATGATCATTTTCGAAAACCAGTTTCCATCGTGCAAAATCGAGATCTGCGTTGCCGGCATCCCACCGAACATGGAATTCGTCCAAAGCGGTTCTTCCCCATTGTTTTGCTCGCGGAAATCTGCAATTTCGTGGGAACTGCCGATGTACTGTTCAATATCGTGTTGTTTCAAACCATAGCCTTTCAACTGTACGCTGAAATAAGCCATACAAACGATCAGGAAAATTCCGATAGCAGCAAAATGGATCCAGTTGCGCTTAAAGAAGTTGCTTATCGACATAACTCGTGTTTATTTTCAATTGAAGTCGTGAAAATAGCAAAAAGGACATTACCAGCAGGAATTTCAAGCGTTTAAAACCTGCTGACCTCAAAAAAAAAGAGCGATCAACTCGCTCTTTCGTATGCTTTAGGAAATTTCTTCGTAATCCACATCCTGTACATCGCCCTTGGGCTTCGATTTTTGGATGCTGACTTTTCCGAAATCCTTCATTTTTCGATTACGCTCGCGTAGCAGGTCTTTTTCACGCTGCGCGGCCTCTTTTTCGGCATCCATATTGCGCTTTGCAATAGCCAATTGTCCCAGAAAACGCAATAACACAAAGGCTCCGATGATAATCAGAACCGTTTTAAAAAAACCGGTTAAACTCGCTTCCGCTACTTCCATTATTTCGATAAGTGCATATTACGCTCCGAATAGATCTTTGTGAAGAATGGATCTTTCAAATTCTTGATGAAACGGATCGCTTCACCCGTAGATTTCATTTCTGGACCCAATTCTTTCTTCACATCTGGGAATTTTTCGTAGGAGAACACCGGAATCTTGATCGCGTATCCTTCTTTTTTCGGATTGAAGTTGAAGTCTTTCACTTTCTTTTCACCCAACATCACTTTCGTTGCATAGTTCACATATGGCTCGTCGTACGCTTTCGCGATGAACGGAACCGTGCGCGATGCTCGCGGATTCGCTTCGATCACGTATACTTTATCGTCTTTGATCGCAAACTGGATATTGATCAATCCAACGGTACGCAATTCTACCGCGATCTTTTTCGTGATATCCTCGATCTGTGTCATCACGAAGTCACCCAAATTGTATGGAGGCAACACCGCATACGAGTCTCCGGAGTGAATCCCAGCAGGCTCAATGTGCTGCATCACACCAATGATGTACACATCCTTTCCGTCACAGATCGCATCTGCTTCCGCTTCAATAGCTCCACCTAAGAAGTGATCCAACAAGATTTGGTTACTTCCCATTTCGTTGATGATATCTACTACGTGGTGCTCCAATTCTTCTTTGTTGATGACGATCTTCATTTTTTGTCCACCCAATACATACGAAGGACGAACCAACAATGGGAAACCTAATTCATCAGACAACTCCAATGCTTGTTCTGCGCTTTCAACTACACCATATTTCGGGAATGGAATATTGTGCTCTTCCAATACTTTGGAGAAACGTCCGCGATCTTCGGCCAAGTCCAGAGCTTCAAAAGATGTTCCGATGATCTTGATGCCGTAACGCTCTAATTTCTCAGCTAATTTCAAAGCAGTTTGTCCACCCAACTGAACGATCACCCCTTCCGGCTTTTCGTGTTGAATGATATCGTAAATATGTTCCCAGAATACCGGTTCGAAGTACAATTTATCCGCTGTATCGAAGTCAGTAGAAACCGTCTCCGGGTTACAGTTGATCATGATCGTCTCGTAGCCACATTCTTTGGCAGCAAGAACACCGTGCACGCAAGAGTAATCGAATTCGATACCTTGTCCAATGCGGTTTGGACCTGAACCAAGCACCACCACTTTCTTGCGATCCGAAGAAATGCTTTCGTTTTCAAATTCAAACGTTGAGTAATAATACGGCGTTTGTGCATCAAACTCAGCTGCACAAGTATCCACCAATTTGAACACGCGTTTGATGCCCATTTCCGTGCGTTTGTTGTGCACTTCTGATTCCAAACAACGCAATAAGTGAGCGATCTGACGATCCGCATATCCTTTTTGCTTCGCTTCGAACATCAATTCTTTCGGGATATTGCCCAAATGGTATTTTTCGATCTTGCGCTCCAACTTGATTAAATCTTCGATCTGACGCAAGAACCAAAAGTCGATTTTTGTTTTTTCCTGAATCGTTTTGAACGGAATTCCCAACTTGATCGCATCGTAAACATGGAACAAGCGGTTCCAGCTCGGATTCTCCAATGAATGAAGGATCGCTTCTTGGTTCGTCAATTCGCGACCGTCAGCTCCCAATCCGTTTCGGTTGATCTCCAAGGATTGACAAGCCTTTTGCAAAGCCTCTTGGAAACTACGTCCGATTCCCATTACCTCACCAACGGATTTCATTTGCAATCCAACGCGGCGATCTGTTCCCGGGAATTTATTGAAGTTCCAACGCGGGATCTTCACGATCACATAATCCAGAGTCGGCTCAAACAAAGCAGAAGTTGTTTTCGTGATCTGGTTGCTCAATTCATCCAAGTGGTAACCGATTGCCAATTTTGAAGCGATCTTCGCAATTGGGTAACCTGTTGCCTTTGACGCCAATGCAGATGAACGCGATACACGCGGATTGATCTCAATGGCGATGATATCTTCTTTTTCGTCTGGTGAAACAGCAAACTGCACGTTACATCCTCCGGCAAAATTCCCGATCGAACGCATCATTTTGATTGCCATGTCACGCATGCGTTGGAAAGTCGTGTCCGACAAGGTCATTGCCGGTGCAACCGTGATCGAATCTCCGGTGTGGATTCCCATTGGATCGAAGTTTTCAATCGAACAGATAATTACCACGTTATCATTCGCATCGCGCAACAACTCCAACTCGTATTCTTTCCAGCCCATCAAGGCTTTATCGATCATTACTTCGTGAATCGGCGACAATTGTAAACCGCGCTCTAATAAACCATCGAATTGTTTTGGATCATAAACGATAGATGCTCCGGAACCTCCCAAGGTGTAGGAAGGACGGATACACAACGGAAAACCAAACTCCTGCGCGATCTCCTTCCCTTCCAGGAAAGATTTTGCAGTTTCTTGAGGCGCCATCGGTACACCGATCTCATTCATCAAATTGCGGAAAGCCTCCCGGTTCTCAGTGATCTCGATCGCAGCAATATCTACTCCGATGATCTCTACTCCGTATTCTTCCCAGATTCCCATCTCGTCACACTTGATCGCCAAGTTCAAAGCGGTTTGTCCACCCATCGTTGGAAGTACGGCATCGATCTTGTGATTTTTCAGGATCTCGATGATGCTTTCCGGTTCCAGTGGCTGCAAGTAAACGTTATCTGCTACCACTTTATCGGTCATGATCGTTGCCGGGTTGGAATTGATCAAAGTAACTTCGATTCCTTCTTCACGAAGCGAGCGAGCTGCTTGCGATCCGGAATAGTCAAATTCACATGCCTGGCCAATCACGATGGGTCCAGATCCAATGATAAGAACAGATTTAATGGAAGTATTTCTTGGCATTTGCGCTGTTTATGAGTTCAATTTGTACGTTTTCCTTTGCAACACGGTAATGGCTTACCTATACTACAAATTGAGCGCAAATTTAAATAGAATAATCGGGGTACTTGCAAAACCGTTTTTGTTTTTTCAGCACTTTTTCAACAGTGGACAGTTTCCTCCCATCTTTTCACTTCCATGGAAACAAAAAAACTATCTTTGTTCAAATCATTTAGGATATGCAATTGGTCTTAAACCAACATCAAATTGCGCAGAAAATTAACCGTTTGGCGCATGAAGTTTTGGAAAATACGTACGGTATTGATGAGTTGTTCATCGGAGGCATCGTGGGCAACGGAGAACACTTCGCCCAACAGATCGCGGAGATCGTGCAGAAAAACAGCAAACAGCAAGTACATTTTTTCAAGATCGACTTGGATAAGGACAAGCCTTTGGAGCATCCGATCACTTGTTCCATGGACGTCAAGTTATTTGCTGGAAAAACAGTGATCTTGGTGGATGACGTGATCAATTCCGGAACAACCATGCAATATGGCGTGATGAAGATCTTGGAACAACCTGTGCGCAGTGTGAAGACCTTGGCTTTGGTTGACCGCATGCACCGTCGTTATCCGATCAAATGTGATTTTGTTGGTATGACCCTAACCACTACTCTTGGTGAACGCGTGGAGGTAATGCCGTCGAACGGATCACTGGAAGCATTCTTGGTTTAATTGAAAAATGAGAATTAAGAATTGAAAAGGAAAAACAGTGCTCTCCTGTCAGTTCGAGTTCACCAGAGGTGAAGTATCGAGAACAAGGGAGAGAAGGTTTAGTGATACTTGAAAAATTAGAATTAAGAATTGAAAAGTTTTAGGACATTAGGACTTTAAGATTTTAAGACTTTAGGATTTTATGACACTATGATACCGAAGGCGTTCGGCAGATATCAGGATCGCGTTTGAACTTTTGAACATAATGAACTTTTGAACTTACTCCTCCCTTGTTCTCGATATGCCGCATTGAGCGGCACTCGAACTGACGGGAGAGGATCGAACTTTTGAACTCGTACACCATGAATAAAGTAACCGAATCATCCAGCAACCACAACGATTTGGAGTTGAAATCAACTCGTGACTTGTTGACCGGGATCAATCAAGAAGATCAAAAGGTAGCATTGGCGGTGCAACAAGAAATTCCGCACATCGAGCAATTAGTTGACGGTGTCGTAGAACGCATGCAGCGCGGTGGACGTTTGTTTTATATCGGAGCAGGAACAAGCGGTCGATTAGGAATTGTTGACGCCAGCGAATGTCCGCCAACTTTCGGTGTGCCGCATGGATTGGTTGTCGGGATCATTGCCGGAGGAGATGGTGCTATTCGCAAAGCAGTGGAATTTGCGGAAGACGATACCGAACAAGGTTGGAAAGACCTGCAAGCGTATGAGATCAATGCCAATGACACGGTAGTTGGGATTGCCGCTTCGGGGACGACACCTTATGTACTTGGAGCTTTAAAAACAGCAAAAGAACACGGCATTTTAACCGGTGGAATTTCCTGCAATCCAGGTTCTCCCTTGTCTCATTTAGCGGATGTGGCTATAACTCCGGTTGTTGGGCCTGAATTCGTTACCGGATCAACACGCATGAAAAGTGGAACCGCTCAGAAATTGGTACTCAACATGCTTTCCACAGCCGTAATGATCAAAATGGGTCGCGTAAAAGGAAACCGCATGGTTGACATGCAACCTTCGAACAATAAATTGGTTGACCGCGGTGCCAACATGATCGTAGAAGCAACAGGCTGTTCGTACGAATTGGCCTTGGAGCTATTAGACGAGTTCGGATCCGTTCGCGCGGCTGTTGAAGCTTACCAAAAGAAATAAGTCGAGATGCGCGCCTCCCTGCTTGTGTTGCTGTTCAATTTCGTGATTTCCTCAGGATTCTCGCAGGATTCGATCAATGTTTTAATCCACGGAACTGTGAGCGACTCCACGCGATCCATGACACTTCCCAATTCCATTTTAAAGCTTTACAATCACGATCAACTGTACAAAACGATCTTGACAAATAATGCTGGTGCTTTCGATATCGCTTTTCGTGTACCTGCTGGAAAAAACAAGCTGAAGCTTACAGTGACAACCACCAATTACCAAGAAACAACCTTCGAACTGGACAGCAATGAACACCATTCATTTGTTTTACCGGTAAAACTATTTCTTACTCCTCAGCGCATTTGCTGGGACTCGTTCTTACCGGAAGCCGTGTATTTCGAAGAAAACGCCACCGAATTATCCAAAGACCAAGAGTTGTTGCTCCTGAAAGAATTTTTCCGGATGAATGAGCAAATGCAATCCATTTTCCGGACAAAACGACTGGAAGTCATGGCGTATTGCGATTACACCGAGAAGTATTCGATCGCCGAAAAACGCATGCTCTACATTTACAATTTAGCCGTTGAAGCCGGATTGAATAAGAATTTCCTGCGGGTGAAGATCTACGGTAAAAAAGACCTGTTCATCTGCGATTACTGTGACGGTTGCCACTACTTCTACCTCAAAGGTCAGGGTTCATCCTACACCAAAAAAGCCTATTCAGAATTGGAAATGGAAGAAGAACAAGCAGCTCATTTAGCGAAACGCAGAACAGTTCAATTCAATTGGATCGATGCAACAATTGAAGATTTAAAGCCACGTTAATTCATTGTTACAATGATTTTTAAGCTAAATCAACTCAAGTGATTTTTAAGTAGCACTTCAACTCAAATTTCTACCATCTTAGAATTCATACAAAGCACTTATCTTTGCACCATGCGTTTTGACATTCTCACTGTATTGCCGGATCTGTTGAAAGGTCCCTTCGATTCGTCCATTTTAAAACGGGCGCAAGACAATGGTCTGTTGGAGATCCACGTGCACAACATCCGCGATTACGCCACGAATAAACACAAGAACGTCGACGATTATCAATACGGTGGCGGGGCAGGTATGGTGATGAGCATTGAGCCAATCGCTGCCTGCATTGAAAAGTTAAAAGCAGAACGTCAGTATGACGAGATCATTTACGTGACGCCGGATGGCGAATTGTTGGAACAACGCCACTGCAACAACTGGAGCTTGGGGGAAAACATCCTGATTCTTTGCGGACATTACAAGGGTGTAGACCAACGCATTCGCGATCAGTACATCACCAAAGAAATTTCGATCGGTTCCTACGTGCTAACTGGAGGTGAATTAGCAGCAGCGATCCTGGTTGATTCCATTGGACGCTTGATCCCGGGCGTGATGAACGACGAGACTTCTGCCCTCACCGATTCGTTTCAAGACAATTTATTAGCGCCGCCGGTTTACACCCGTCCGCCGGAATACAATGGATGGAAAGTGCCGGACATTTTGTTATCCGGAGATTTTGGGAAGATCGAACAGTGGCGTGAGGAACAAGCCTTGCAACGCACAAAAGCGCGCAGACCAGATTTGTATAAAAAATACATGGG
>CAYRVL010000010.1:0-3233 GCA_964427665.1 uncultured Fluviicola sp.
CGCATGAGCGATGGATACGATACATTTCTTACCAAAGCAAATAAATTGTTGAGCGAGGAAGAACGTGAACGCATCTTGATAGCACGCGCAATTGTTCATGAACCGGAAATTCTATTTATCAGCGCACACGGACTTGCATTAAGCCACAAAGCACTTGACGAGATCTGTAATCGAATCAAAATTCACTATCCGAATACAACGGTGGTCATCACGGGTCCAAAACCGATCTCCGGAACCTGGAACGAACTGTCATTAAACGCCATGAACTTTTAAGATATGAATAAATTTCAATCATACCGATCTGTTCAAGCAGTAGAGCGTCTCAAACAACCGAAACGCATCAAACGTATTTTTAAATGGGTTGCCTTGATCTTGATGATCATCTTGTTTCTTCCATGGACACAAAATATTACCTCCATGGGTAATGTAACAGCAGTTTCTCCAAACAATCGTCCACAAACCATTCATGCTGTCATCTCCGGTCGAATTGAAAAATGGTATGTCCAAGAAGGACAATTTGTGCGAAAAGGCGATACGATCGTTCACATCTCAGAGGTCAAAGCTGACTACATGGATCCTCAATTGGTTCAGCGCACGCAAAAGCAGATGAAAGCCAAGGAAAGCAGTGCGCAGTCGTACATGTCGAAAGTGAGCTCCCTAGACAATCAAATCGACGCCTTGATCGATGCGCGCCGCGTGAAACTTTCCCAAGCTCAGAACAAGATCAAGCAAACGCGCTTGAAAGTGATCAGCGATTCGATGGATTACAAAGCCTCGGAAAAACAGCTGGATATTGCGGTAAAGCAATACGAACGTACGTTGGAACTCAACAGACAAGGCTTGAAGTCAACGACCGAATTAGAAAACAAGAGGTTGAAAGTTCAGGAAATGGAGGCTAAAGTGGTGAGTCTTGAAAACAAATTGGGAACTTCCCGAAACGAACTCATCAACGCGATCACAGACCTGAATGGAATTGATGCCGATTATCGCGACAAAATAGCCAAAAGTGAATCGGATAAAGCGAGTGCTCTTTCTGCTCTTTACGACGTTGAAGCAACGGTCACTAAAATGCAAAATCAGGTGACAAATTACAGCATTCGCTCCGGTTATTATTTCATCACAGCACCTCAAGACGGTTACATCTCACAAGCACTTCAAAATGGAGTTGGCGAAACGATCAAAGAAGGGAAACCTATCGTCAGTATCGTTCCCGCTTATGCGGATATGGGTGTGGAGATTTTCATTGATCCGATCGATCTTCCGCTGATCCACGTGAACGAAAAGGTTCGTTTACAATTTGATGGTTGGCCTGCAATCGTATTTTCCGGATGGCCGAACGTGAGTTATGGTACGTATGGTGGCAAGATCGTTGCGATCGACAATTACGTCAGTACAAATGGAAAATATCGTGTTCTTGTAGCTCCGGATCCAAATGATCATCCATGGCCGCGAGCTTTACGAATGGGTGTAGCCGTGCGCAGTATGGCGCTTCTAAAAGATGTTCCGATCTGGTACGAATTGTGGCGAAAGATCAATGGATTCCCACCAAATTATTACCTGCCAAAAACAGGGAAAACTCTAAACAAAGAGAAAAAATGAAACGCGTAATCATCGGTATCGCTTTAGCCTTTGGGTTTTCTGTTCACGCACAGGACACCCTCAGAGAGATCACGCTCGATCAGTTCTTGGCACAGTTGAAACAACACCATCCTGTGGCGTTGATCGCCTCGAACAATGTGGCGCAAGCCGAACAGATCGTGCGGATGTCGAAAGGAGCATTTGATCCGGTGATCTTTGGCGGGATCGATCAAAAATATTACGAAGGAAAAACCTATTTCAGCACGATCAACGGCGGTGTGAAGATCCCTACCCGACTTGGCTGGGATTTTAAAGTCATGGGTGATTGGAACCGCGGAAGTTTTTTGAATGCGCAAAATTCAGTTCCACAAGATGGATTGAGTTATTTGGGAGTCGATATTCCAATCGGACGCGGCATGTTCACCGATGAGCGCAGAACACAACTGAAACGTGCAGGCGTGGCTTACAGTCAATCGATCTTAGAGCGACAGCTCGCATTGAACGATTTGCTCTACGAAGCGGGACAGCAATTTATCTATTGGCAAGAACAATACATGCAACTAGAACTGGCCGAAGAAGGCTTTCGTTTTGCACAATTGCGCTACGAACAAAGTAAAGCCAATGCAGCGGTTGGGGAACGCGCCTCTATCGATACCGTTGAAGCGTCCGCGCAATTATACATGAGACAATTAGATATCTTTCAGCGACGATTGAATGTGCAAAATGCCCGTCTTGGTGTAGAAAACTACCTGTGGGAGCAAGGTCTGATCCCGTTGAGTTTTGATACCATAGTTTCGCCGGCGCCACTTGTTTTGGAAACTCCAACTCTCAATCAACCTGATTCCATATCGAACCATCCGTTATTGCAATGGTACGGATTGAAACAACGTGACCTACAATTAGAGCGCAAACTAAAAATTGAACAGTTGAAGCCGCAATTCAATGTACAGTACAACCTGTTGCAAACACCGCAGGATCTCGTATCATTCAATTACTCGATCAACAACTACAAATGGGGAGCAACGCTGTACATGCCGATTTTGTTGAGAAAAGAACGCTCGTCCTTGCAAGTAACAAACCTCAAACTTTCGAATGTGGCACTCGAACAAGCTCAGAAGCAACGCGATCTATCAACCAAGCAGCAACAAGTCCGCAATGAGCTGTTTACCATCAACAATCAAGCAAGAACAGCCTTCACCATCGCACAGCGCTATAAAAAATTAGCCGATGCAGAACGCCAACTTTTTGAGTTGGGTGAAAGCTCCTTATTCTTGATCAATGCTCGGGAGATCAGCTATTTGTCAGCACAAGGAAAATACCTGGAGTTTCTGGCTAAAAACCAAAAAGCATTGCTTTCAGAAAAATACATTCTGGGCGTTTTGGGACTTTAATTCAACTCAGGAATTGCTTCGCAGTTTATCCCGATCGCGTTCGTCACGCAAGATCAAACGCAACGAAGAATCGCCTGTGAGATAACTCCATGCCCAATTGAAGAAGATCGTCAATTTGTTTCGAACACTCAAGATCAACATCAGGTGAAGCGCCATCCACACGATCCATGCGAAATACCCCTGAAACTGGACGAAAGGCAATTCTACCACCGCTTTGTGTTTCCCGATGGTTGCCATAGTCCCTTTGTCGAAGTATTCAAATGA
>CAYRVL010000010.1:3333-17905 GCA_964427665.1 uncultured Fluviicola sp.
GTTTTCACGATCACACCCAAGTCTTCCAAATATTTGCGGGAATATTGCTGAGATTTTGGTCCCATGGCATTCAAGGTATTCGGACTATTTTCAATCAAAATGATCTTCAACTCCGAAAAATCGTAATGTGGGAAATCTTTGGGAAGAACCGTTCGTTTCATTTCTGCAAACGCGCCGGAAAGTTCTACACCCGTTGGCCCCGCGCCTACCACAACAATATTCATCAATTCCTCCCGTTCCTGCTCTGTTGCAAACATCAGTTTTTCAAACTTGGTAAGGATCGTGTTACGGATGTGAATGGTTTGTTGGGTATTCTTCATCGCCATGGAATACTTTTCTAAATTGGCATTATTGAAGAAATTTGTGCGACAGCCGGTGGCGATCACCAGTTCATCAAATGCAATATCGCCCATTGACGTATGCACGATCTTCTCCTCCCCGTTGATCCGCTCTACAGTCGCGTAGCGAAAATCAACATTTTTACTCCGTTTAAACACAGAACGAAACGGGAACGAAATGCTGGAAGGTTCCAAACGGGCACTCGCCACCTGGTAGAACAAGGGCTGAAACATGTGGTGATTCTGTTTATCGATCAGAATAATGTCACATGCTGTATTCGATAGCTTTTTAGCTAGATTCAATCCGGCGAATCCCCCTCCGATTATGACTACTTTTTTACGACTCATGGCTCATGCTTTTGTGATCTCCACGTTGCCGGTTTTGGGTGTTTTAGCAGGACAAAAATTAGTCATTATTCCTGCTACATCCTGCATATTGTGATAATTTGGCAAAAGCACTCCAAGCCAACAACTAACGCCACTTTACCAACGTGCTGATCGCTGCATAAGCACTTGATCTAATAGTACCAATGCAGCCATAGCCTCAACAATCGGTACCGCTCTCGGAACCACACAAGGATCATGACGACCTTTTCCGGTCAACACAAGCTCGCTCCCAAATTGATCGATCGTTGGTTGATCTGTCATGATCGTAGCAACCGGTTTGAAAGCCACGCGAAAATCGATTGGCATCCCATTGGAAATTCCGCCTTGAATTCCCCCGGAGTTGTTGGTGGCCGTTTTTCCATCCGCCAGGAAAATATCGTTGTGACTAGATCCTCTCATGGAAACACCGTCAAAGCCTGATCCAATCGTAAATCCCTTCACCGCATTGATCGAAAGCATTGCTTTACCCAATTGTGCGTGCAATTTATCGAAGACTGGCTCTCCAATTCCTGCTGGTACACCGGTGATCACACAGCGAACACAACCACCAATGGTATCACCCGCTTTGCGCACCTCACGGATCAATGCTTCCATTTCTTCTGCGGTTTTCAGATCCGGAACACGTACGGGATTACTTTCCCGCACGGCAACCAAATGCTCCTGCCAGGTTCCTTCCCATTTGATGAAACCGACTTGGTCTACAAATGCTTCCACGCGAATTCCAAGCGACGCTAAAAATTGCTTAGCAATCGCTCCTGCCACTACCCGACAAACCGTTTCCCGTGCACTCGATCTTCCACCACCATTCGGGTCGCGAAATCCGTATTTTTGGTCGTACGTAAAATCAGCATGCGAGGGCCGGTACCCTTTGGAAAGATCCTCATAATCTGAACTGCGCTGATCCTTGTTCCAAATGACAAAACCAATTGGCGTTCCGGTTGTCTTTCCTTGAAAGATGCCGCTCAAGAATTCAACTTCGTCTGCTTCTTTGCGCTGGGTAACGATGGCAGATTGTCCGGGTTTACGACGGTCCAACTCCATCTGGATCTTTTCCATATCTAAGGAGAAACCCGCAGGAACGCCATCGATGACGCCTCCCAGTGCTTTACCGTGAGATTCACCAAATGTCGTTACTCGAAACAACTTACCGAAGGTATTACCTGACATGCTTCTGATTTTAGACAAATATACTGGATGTATGCTTTACTGAGAACGAATTAATTACAGGTATTGTCCCAAAAAAACAAGAAATCCATAAATTGCATACACAAAATGAAAGTCATGAAGCCAATACTCGTAGGTGTAATATTTTCCCTTTTGTTCGTTTCCTGCAAAAAACACAGCTGCTATGATCCAGCGTTAGAAAAGGCTTATCAAAGTATGGGGTGCACTGCAGACTGTCCAGGCGTAAAAGGTTGTGATGGCAAAACCTATTGCAACGAATGTGAAGCGGCCACACATGGCATTCGCGTTGTAAAATAAAAAAAGAGAGGCTTCCCTCTCTTTCTTTTGTTAGTGTACCACTTGAATTTTGTGTTGACCGCGAATTCCGGTAGGATCTTCAAAAACCAGTACATACATACCGGATGCTAGATGTTGCGTTGAAACGACCACCTGTCCGTTTGTAAACTCGTGCGTTTTCAAAATGCGTCCATTCATGTCGCGCAATTGAACTTTAGAAATACCGTTCATTTGAAGCACGGTTACATATTCATTGGCCGGATTCGGATACACGAATGCTGACCAATCCAATTCTTCGATGGAAGCGCTTGAACCTGCAACGATCGTCACACAATAATCTTCAACCTCACCGTATGTAAATTCACCACACACGGCTGGCAACGAGTTTTGTCCTTGACCTTGATACGCCGTTTGGATTCGCAATTTCGTTTCACCCAAAACTGCATTTGCCGGAATAACAATAGTTCCACTTGGATCCGTTTGCGACGCACTTCCCTGATCATACAATTTCTCAGTGGCTTCAAATGTTCCGTTTTGGTTAACATCCACCCAAATGCGTGAATACTCATTGTATTGTTGTCCAGCCCAAGCCACATCGATCGTAAATGGATAGCTTGCTCCTTGCTGCAAGTTCAAGCCCAAAACCGGTCCATGATCCGCGAATCCGCCGTTGTTACCTGAAGTATGCGTGGTTCCAGCCAAGGTGAATGCATTGATCCACTCGTCTTGTCCATCTGTTCCGCCACTTGTACAATAAGGCAAATCGATGCAATTACCGCAGTTCGTTGTTCTAAAATCGATCACCCCGGTATTTCCGGAAGTATCTGTTCCACAAACCGAACGCATCATGATCTCATATTCCGTACAATCATTCAATCCGTTTAAAACAAAAGGAGCAGTTACCGGACCAGCCAATGTGAACTGTGTAGCACCAACCGGACGGTAATACAGCAAAGACGCACTTGCCGTGCTGTAAGCGGTGAAATTCACAGTTCCAGATGTATCAGAAATGGTTCCCACGGCAAGCGCTGAAGGTGTCAAACACAATGGTGTACCTGTGCATGCCACGTCCATTAACTCGTCCAGCGTGTTGCGTGCATTCAAACGACCACCGGAAATGAATTTTGAAGCCAATTGTGTCTTGGGATCTGTTCCATTCATCAAAGCATCCAACACCATATCTGCACCCACCTGCGGATTACTCTTCACGATATTCATAAAGTCGGCACACGGAATGGAATACGCCAATGCCACAACACCTGCAGTCAGCGGACAAGAAAATGACGTTCCTGTAGTAGTCGTAATTCCGGTAGTTCCACTTGTTGTAACTACGTTGATACCCGGTGCACCAAACTCAATGGTTTGGTCGCCAAATCCACCGGCCGTATTGTCATTATGATCTGTACGACCAACTCCAAGCATATACGGGGAATTACACGCCGTTGGCATATCACCTTGAACATCGACGTCCAAATTCGAGTTGGTTGTGGCACCTACATTGATGATCCCATACTTACCCAAGGTATCATAAAAGGCACACCAGAGGGGATAATTGTTCGGATTTGCACCATCGATTCCCCAAGAAGAACTGGTTGCCACCACGAATGCACCTTCCGTTCCATTCGAATTATTCCAGCGCTGACGCATGATCAACGGATACGTGTACGCTTCAATAGCATTTGCTTGTGTAGAAATGCTGTAATCACCGATGACCATGAGTTTTACATCCCAGTTGGCACCAACAACATTTAAGTTATTATTTCCTTTCGCTCCCATCATTCCCAAGCAATTGGTTCCGTGTGAGCCCGTTCCGTAATTATCATTATCCTGTACGGGGTTCCATCCGTGATAATCATCTACGTAACCATTTCCATCATCGTCGATGTTGTTATTTTCGATCTCATTGGGGTTGAACCAACGATTTCCGGTCAGATCCTGATGATCCAAGTTTCCGCTTTCGATCAATGCGATTACAATATCGTCGTTGGTTGCTGTGGTTCCACCTGTGGTAATATCCCAAGCTAGATCAGAATCAATGTCTGCATCCGCTGTACCACCTGTTTGACCGGTGTTGTTGTGATGCCACTGCTGCGTTATGTTCGGATCAGAAGGCAGCGTAGATCGCATTTGAATGTGGTAATTGTAATCCGCCTCACTGATCTGAGGTAACAAAAGTAGTTGCCGCTGCAATTCTGCTGCACTTACTGCATTCGGATCAAACGTGATCTTCCAAATGCGCATCGGCTTGGATAATTCTTTTTCTAACTGCACTCCGAAGGTTGCAGGCAATTTTTGAAGTACCTCTTTTGCCGAAACGCCGGCATTTAATTGGATCAGGAATTCACCATCGACATAAGGTTTTTGGTCGAAATGCGGAGATTTTTGGCTGTAAGACACTGTCATGAACAGGAGCATAGCCATGGAGAGAAATAGCTGTTTTTTCATAAGCTCGTTTTTAGTTTTAGCACCGTTAAAATACTACAAATAACAGTTTTATCAAAAGCTTGTTTTAGATTTCAACGTATTCCTCTGCCTTTGACCTGAAAAAAGTTCAATTCAACCCGGAAAAGGTGAATTAGGACACTTACCAAGAAACATTACCGAAAAAACGGAAAATCTGTTATCAGTTTCAACTGCCAATTATAAAAAAAAGCGACCTATTGATCGCCTTCATTATTTACTTACAAATTGTTTCTTCCGTAATTCTCAGGATTTCCCGAACTTCTTCCAAGGTCGGCGCTTCCGCGTACGTGCGAAGAACGGGTTCCGTACCAGATGCGCGGATCATCAACCAGCGATCGGCATCAAAGAAGAATTTCCAGCCGTCGATCGTCCCTACATGATCGACAGTATACTTCCCGAATTGTTTGAAGGCATTTGCTTCACATTTTGCAACAATCGCTTGTTTTAATTCTTCAGTGATATGCAAATCGTTTCGTTCGAATTTGAAGGAGCCAACGATCTCGTAAACTTCTTGAATCAATTCGTCCAACGTTTTACCAGATTTGGCCATGAATTCCCAAATGATCAAGCCCATCCAAATTCCATCGCGTTCCGGGATATGTCCTTTTACCGCGATACCTCCGGATTCCTCTCCTCCGATCAATACGTCTTCTTCCACCATGATCCCGGCAATGTACTTGAATCCGATCTTAACGATATCGAAATCCAATCCGTAATGTTTCGCCATCACCCCCACTCGTGGTGTCGTAGAGAAGGCGGTGACCGCTTTTCCGGTCATTCCTTTGTATTTCACCAAGTAGTGCATCAACAGCAAGATGATGTGGTGAGAATCCACGAATTCTCCTTTACCGTTGTACAATCCAATGCGGTCTGCATCGCCATCTGTTGCAAGTGCACAATGGATATTACCTTTGGATTTAATATAGCTTTCCAGCTCCTGAAGATTCTTTTGAATCGGTTCCGGTGCTTGTCCATGGAAAGACGGGTTGTAATCGCAATGCAACAGTTGAACTTCCGGCAAAATGCGCCGAATGACGTTCTGGCCTGCTCCATACATGGCATCATAAACCAAGTTCAACCCTGATTTACGGATGGCTTCCAGATCAAAATTTGCTTCGATGTGCTGCACATAGCGCGTTTCGAAATCAACGATCTCCAACTCACCACTGATCTCATAATCGCGTAGATCCACCTTCACGTAATCGAAGGGAACAGTATCCGGAATGATGTCTTCGATCTCTTGAACTTTATCTGGAGTAAGCGGACCACCGTAATGCGCTTTTAGTTTAAAACCATTGTAAGATGGCGGGTTGTGCGAAGCCGTTAGAATAATCCCCAATCCGCAATCAAGTTGATTTGCAGCCAAAGAGATCATCGGTGTCGATACGAATCCACGACTCATTTTCACATCGATGCCTTCGTGCAACAAAACTTTTGCTACCGTTTCTGCAAACAATTCACCGGCAAAACGGCAATCGTGCCCCAAAGCAATACGCGTTTTCCAGCCAGATTGCTTCAACCATTTTGCAGTTGCATATGCCACACGTGCGACATTTTCTACTGTAAATTCATCTGCTATGATAGCTCTCCAGCCATCCGTTCCAAATTTGATCTTTGTTGCCAATTAATTCGATTTTAGAGCTACAAATATAGAGAATTCCCAATGCTAGAGTCGCTTATTTCGGATTAAAACGACTTGCTTTTCAACCCTACATCGTTAATATCAATTGGTAGTGTAGATCGTTTTCCGTGCTAGTTCGATTTAGTTCGGCATCTACTTGCTCTATGAGAAGATCTAAAAAATAATTTGGCTGGTTTTCTTGATTGAAACATGCCCCGTCACTTGAAAATCGGAGATCTATCTGCATCGCATGCACCAATCGGACAACTTCCCCCTTAAAATGGACTTTGGAATTAGATACGTGGTTCGTGATTTGACATAAAAGTTCATTCAGTAAGAGTCCCACCGGAATTGCCCGATCAAACGAAATCATTTGTTCCATGTCGCTGGCAACCCAATCCACTTGCCACTGTTTTCCTGTTTGTTGCTCCTGTTGTATTCCATTCAGCAATACTTTTCGAACAAACGAACACAGTTCAACATGACTCGTTTCGGAATCTTGATAAATCGATTGGTGAATCATGGAAAGCACTTGAATTCGCTGCGTCAACAGATGCCAGGAATATTCGGACCTACTATTTTCATGCTGTAATCGCAGCATACTCGTGATCAACTGCAAATTATTCTTCACCCGATGATGCACTTCCTGTAGCAAAGCTTCTTTTTGTTCCAAAGATCGCTTGAAAGCTTCTTCGATCTTCTTTCGCTCGAGGAATTCAGGAATTTGAAAACTTTCTTCATTTTTTGGAATGGGTATGTTCTGTAAATACTCCTCGATACGGTCAACTGGAGCCATGATAAAGGAACAACAGGCATCACCTTTTGCACGGCACGTAACTTCTACGGCTGTCAGCGACAAATCAAAACTTTCTGAACACCAACCAGATGCGTATCCTGAATTCATGATACAAACCGGAGTCACGCTTTTTTGTTTCACATCCAACCAAGCACTCGATTCGAAGGAATTATGATGGGTATAATGCAAGTAAAAGGACGGATCATTCACTGGATTGCTATCGGGCAAAATTTCCACCTTTGCCCAACCTGTAAAAGCGAAATGTACCGGACCGGCAGATAATTTTTCTACCGGATCTTTGAGTTTCATTTTCTTGTGAAAAGCGCGTGCATCTTTTTTCCCCAGCACATGCGCGATATCGAAAAGCATGTTCTTTCCAATGCTTATTCCTTGATCTTTTGGCAAATGCCCGTACATTTCGGCAATGATTGTCAGGAATTCATAAGATAATGACGCACTTCGCACCAACAAATAACGCTCACCATTGATTTCGATCTCCCCTTCACTTGGGTCACGTCTGAGACTGGAAAAATAGGCTGTCACTGCTGCTGTGGCTTTTTCAAAAACCGGAGAGACATTATCCGGAACATCCACACACGCCTTCGGATCCGGAAAGAGTTGTCGCTTCATCGCCTCCAGTTCAGCACGAAGTTGTTGATTTTCCTTCTGAAGGGCATCCAGTGAAAGTGGGGTATTTTTCATACAACCAAGATAATCAATTCCTTGATTGCACGATAACTTGCAATAAAAAACCCCGGATCGCTCCGAGGTCATTATTCCATTTTATTTCTTGAATTCGCGAATGGTTTTCTCGATAATGGCTACACATTCCATCAATTGTTCCTCGGTCATGACCAATGGTGGTGCGAAACGAATGATGTTTCCATGAGTCGGTTTTGCTAACAAACCGTTATTCTTCATGGCCACACACAGATCCCAAGCTGTTGAACTATCCGGCGTGTCGTTCACCAAGATCGCATTCAACAAACCTTTTCCACGCACTTTCACCACAAGTTCGGTATTTTCAATGATCCGATTCATTTCAGCTCGGAAAATATTCCCCAATTTGCGTGCATTTTGACTCAACCCTTCGTCATCAACCACCTCTAAAGCGGCCATGGCTACTTTTGCCGCCAAGGGATTTCCACCAAATGTTGAACCGTGCTGCCCCGGCTTGATCACCATCATGATTTCATCATTGGCCAATACCGCAGAAACGGGATATACACCACCGGAGATCGCTTTACCTAGGATCAAAATATCGGGCTGGACAAACGTAGATTGACGTTCACATTTCTTTTCACATGAACAATTTCCGCAAACAGCTAACAAACTTCCTGTACGAGCAATCCCCGTTTGAACCTCATCCGCGATCAACAACACATTGACCTCAGAACACAGTTTTCGCGCACCTGCCAAATAATTTTCATCCGGAACGAACACACCAGCTTCACCTTGAATAGGCTCCACGAGGAATCCAACTACATTTGGTTGTTTCAAGGCTTCTTCCAAAGCAGCCAGGTCATTGTAAGGAACCTTGATGAATCCTGGTGTAAAGGGACCAAAATTCTGATTGGCATCCGGATCAGAAGAAAAAGACACGATCGTGGTTGTTCTACCGTGGAAATTCTGTTCACAAACAATGATCTGGGCTTGATTTTCAGCCACCCCTTTTTTCTCGTAACCCCATTTACGCGCCAATTTGATCGCCGTTTCAACAGCTTCAGCACCCGTATTCATGGGCAATACTTTGTCGAACCCAAAATATTCGGTCACATATTTTTCGTATACACCAAGCACATCGTTGTAAAATGCACGTGAAGTTAATGTCAACGTTTGCGCTTGTTCTGTCAAGGCTTTCACGATCTTTGGGTGACAGTGACCTTGGTTTACTGCAGAATAAGCCGACAAGAAATCGTAGTATCGGTTGCCTTCAACATCCCACACAAAAACGCCTTCGCCCTTTGCCAAAACCACTGGTAATGGATGATAATTATGTGCTCCGTAACGATCTTCCAGTTGCATGATAGCTGCTGATGACAATTTTTCCATTGTTTCCATTTTTCAATAAAAATTACTCGTGCTAATACTTTGTTCGTCACGGAGAACAACCATCCTTTCCTCGTTTGCAGAGCGCGGGAGAGAAATCACCCCAATTGCTCACAAAGTTAGAAAAGAGAATGCAGAATCCGAAATTATGACACAAGTTTCAGGTACCATAAAGTCAGAAACGCAGAAGTTCTGCTTCTAGTTGAACCTGTTTCACCCGATAGAACGAACGATCTTATTTCATTAGTTCTTATTTTTGCCAAAAATAGTTGAAGTGGCTACAGTACAATTCTCACAACCGAAAGGCGCGTTTTTCAGTAGTTTACGTCAGAATGTTGACCGCTACTTTGCCGAACAACAACTTGTTTCAACCGGAAATAGACAGCTTTACACCAAGGCTGCGATTTTGATCTTTTTCTACGTTTTGTTCTATGTAGGTATGTTGATCCCGGGAAATGCCGTTATCCAGCTCATTGCAGCCTCTTTTCTAGGTTTTGTGCAAGCTCTGGTTGGATTTAACATCATGCACGACGCGTGTCACGATGCATTTTCCTCGAACAAGTCTGTGAACTATTGGTTTGGGCTGTCTATGAATGCCTTGGGCAGCGACGCTTTCATGTGGCGACAAAAGCATAACCTCATCCACCATACGTATACCAATGTGGATGGCATGGACGATGATATTGCAAAAACACCGCTTTTGCGCATGTGTACCACACAACCGCGGTATGCTGCACACCGTTTTCAACACATCTACATGCCGTTCCTGTATGCGATTTCTACAATCTATTGGGTAGTTGTGAAGGATTTTCAGATCTATTTCGGTGGCTACCAATACAATACGCCACTGGCTAAAATGAAACCTGCAGATCATTTCGTATTTTGGTTTACACGCGTTTTGTATTTTGCCATGTACCTGGCGTTGCCGATCTATCTTTCGGGTGTCGGACTTGGGATAGCGCTTTTCGTTTTGATGCACGTATTCCTGGGACTGACAATGTCGTTCGTTTTCCAATTAGCCCACGTTGTTGACAACGTTTCATTTGAACATGTCCAAGCGGATCCATTGCACGTGGAGAATGAATGGGCGGTACACCAATTGGCAACTACCAGTGATTTTGCCGTGGACAACAAGGTAGTGAGTTGGTTCCTCGGTGGATTAAACTACCAAGCTGTACACCATTTGTTCCCGCGTGTATCGCACGTGCACTACCCTGCTTTGCAGAAGATCATTGCTGAAACCTGTGCGGAGCATGGCGTAGTCTACCACCATTTTCCAACAACTGGAGCAGCACTGAGATCGCATTTTAGACACATGCGCCGATTGGGACAATCCTGAACCTAGGTTAACAGATCCTTCATCTGTTTCGCGATAAATCGGGTCGCAAATCGCGGACTCAAACGATATAGGAAATCCATGAATTTTGCATCTCCGCCCACTAAAACACGGAATTTGTTCTTCTCCATTCCTTGGATGATGATCGCTGCCGCTTTTTCGGATGTAAGCATTTTGTGCTGCTTTTGTGGCTTCGAGGTATCAACCTTCATATTCACTCCTGAATTCTTGGTGATATCTGTTTGAATTGCTCCGGGAAAAACCACTGTTACGTGAACGTTGGTATCGATCAGTTCTGCGTACAAGGCTTCGGTCATCAATTTCACAGCAGCTTTCGATGCGCCATAAATTCCCTGACCCGGTACCGGCAAGAAACCGCCCATACTTGACGTGTTCACAATATGCGCTTCCGGTCGTTGCAACAAATAAGGCAAACACGCCTTGGTCAAATGGAGCAAGCCGTAAAAGTTAATGTCCATCACGCGCTTGATCGCTTGTTCATCCAGGTCGTTGATCCGCACGAATGGTTGAATGATCCCCGCGTTATTGAACACACCATCCAATGCGCCATGAGCAGCAATTACCGCTTCTGGCAGTTTTTCCAAAGCTTCTTTGTCGGAAACATTTAACGCATGTACAGAAAGTGCGGCATCGTAAGTCGAAAACTCCTTTTTGAGAGCCGCCAAATAGTCTTCATTCAGATCGACTGCTGCCACTTTTGCCCCTTTGCTTAACAATTGCTTGGTCAATTCCTTGCCCATGCCGGCCCCAGCCCCTGTCACAATAAAAACTTTTCCTGTTGCTTTCATACGTTCATGCTTTTTATTTGAAGTTACAAAAAAAGGCAGATCACTCTGCCTTCTTGATTAAAATAATGTTGGTTGTTCCGGATCATCGTCTCCTCCACTCAAATCCCATTCGAACGAGGTAGAATCGCCCGCTTCGGAATCATCGTCGGAAATCTCTCCTTCGCTCAGATCCAGCGGCTGATCATCCGGCCAAGGTTCATTTCCTTCGATCGGGTGTGTTAAGACAATTTCCTTCACTTTGAGTTTCGTCAACTGATTCCCTTGTGCCTTCATGCCTTTCACATCGATGAAATCAGCTAAGTTGACTTCGTTATCCGGTAAATTCTTCGTTTCCTTCAATAATTTGTTGTAAACAATGCGAACAACCGGTCTGAATGCCGTAGAAACACAATCCATGTAAGAACCTTCGCCTTCAGAGATGAAACTTACTCGTTTATCTGTTGTGATCTCACATGTGAATCGCTTCACATAATGCAATTCTTTTTCGGCATCGTAGTACACGGTACTAATTGGTCGGTCCGGCACCCATTTCTCGATATGGATCATGTCTTCATCAAAATGGTTTGCCAGATCGAATGTCGACAAGCGATACTCACCTGTTTTGTATAAGGTCAAGATCTTGTCGTCTCCTTTGAAAGACCCGAGGAATTTTCCACGTCCTTCGTCGTTCAAGCGACCAACTACCTCATCGTACCACACTTTACGAGCTGCCAGCGTAGATCCGCCCACTTCTTTTTGAACGATCTTCTGAACGATCTCTTTGGTTACGCGGTTTCCTGCACTTTGTCGCCCTTTGATCAACAAGTCTCCTAGATCGATATCAAAACGTAGACGTTTCAAATGCGGACGAGGTCTCAACAACACCGTTACCACTTCCCGTTCGCCATTAGGATGCACGGAGAAATAAAGTAATTTGGAGCCTTTCACACCGCGCGTCAGATCATATTCAGTATCACGGGTCACCGAATTCACAAAGAAACGCTTCATCATGGTTGGACCACCAGCACCGTCTTGATACATCACATGATAGATCGTACGCTTATCGCCTTTTTTCCAAACATCCGCATGGACTATACCTTTACCGACGAATTTCTTCTCAGAAACTTTCGTAACGATGAATTTTCCGGTATTGAAGAATATAATGATGTCGTCAATTTCCGAACAATCGTTCACAGCTTCGGTTTTCTTCAAGCCCCAACCGATGAATCCTTCTTCCACATCCACATACAACTTGCGGTTGGCGATGATCACTTTTGTAGCGGCAATGGTATCAAATACTTTGATTTCCGTTTTTCGCTCTTTCCCGGCTCCGAAGCGTTTTTTGATATCCTTGAAGTACTCGATAGCGTATTCGATCAGATTGGCCAAATGACCTTTTACTTCTTCCATTTCGGCTTCCAACTTCGCGATGTTCTCATCTGCTTTATCCGAGTCAAAACGCGTAATCCGGATCATTGGAATCTGAGTCAAGCGGTGTAAGTCATCGTCGTGGATATCGCGAACGAAATGTTTCCTAAATGGCTCAAAGCGCTTGTACAAATATCCGTATAAGGATTCTTTATCAGAATAATGCTTGAAGTCGATGTACATCTCCTCGCGGATGAAGATCTTTTCCAAGGTTGCAAAATGCCAAGCGTTCAAAAGTTCACTCAAGCGAATCTCCAGTTCCAATTTCAGCAACTGAACCGTATTGTTCGTATTGGATTTAAGGATTTCAGTAACACCCATGAACCGCGGATTGTTTCCGTCGATCACCGAAGCATTGGGTGAAATACTTACTTCACAATCCGTAAAGGCATACAAGGCATCGATCGTTTTGTCCGGTGAAACGCCCGGAGCCAAATGAATCACGATTTCAGCGTCTGCTGCCGTATTATCTTCGATCTTTTTAACCTTTATCTTTCCTTTGTCGTTGGCTTTGATGATCGATTCGATCAGGGAAGTCGTGGTGCAGCCAAACGGAATTTCATTGATCATCAAGGTTTTGTTATCTACCTTTTTGATCTTGGCGCGCACACGTACTTTTCCACCACGTAAACCATCGTTGTAGTTGGAGAAATCGGCCATTCCGCCATTCGGGAAATCCGGATAGATCTCCACTTTCTTACCCCGCAAATGGTTGATCGATTGGTCTATGAGTTCAATAAAATTATGAGGTAAGATCTTACAGGCCATCCCGACAGCAATTCCTTCAGCACCTTGTGCCAAAAGAATGGGGAATTTTACGGGTAGATCATCCGGTTCCTTATTTCGACCATCATAACTCAACAACCATTTCGTCGTTTTCGGATTAAAGACAACATGATTGGCAAATTTTGACAAACGCGCTTCGATATAACGTGCAGCAGCAGCGCCATCACCAGTAAGCGTATTCCCCCAGTTTCCCTGACAATCGATGAGTAGATCTTTCTGTCCGAGTTGCACCAACGCATCTCCGATCGACGCATCACCGTGCGGGTGATATTTCATCGTGTTTCCGATGATATTCGCCACTTTGTTGTAACGTCCGTCATCCATCTCCTTCATAGAGTGAAGAATACGGCGTTGCACCGGCTTGAATCCATCAAACAAAGAAGGAACAGCGCGTTCCAGGATCACATAGGAAGCATAATCCAAGAACCAGTTTTCATACAAACCATTGAGTGGAATGATGTTTTCGTCGGCAGCTGTTTTTTCAAATGGATTCAACTCACCTCCGGTTTCATTCCCTCCCGCATCGTCATTCTCCGGGTCAAATGGTCCAATTTCGTCTTCGCTCATTATCGCTATCGATTAATTGATTTGAACTTCATGTTATACTTAAGATGCCTTTTCGATCGTTGTTTCATCGTCCAATTTTGCCAACTCATCCGTATCCTTTTCCACGCGCAGGTTTTCAATGATAAAATCCTGACGCTCCGGAGTGTTCTTACCCATGAAATAGCTCAGGATGGTTTCGATCGATGCGTCTTTCGTTAGCATGACCGGTTCCAAGCGAATATCGTCCCCGATGAAATGTTTGAATTCATCTGGTGAGATCTCTCCCAAACCTTTAAATCGCGTGATCTCCGGATTCTTACCCAATTCAGCGATCGCATTGCGTCTTTCCTCATCGGAATAACAATAAATGGTTTTCTTCTTGTTTCTAACACGGAACAAAGGCGTTTGCAGCACATATACGTGATTTCGTTTCACTAGATCCGGGAAGAACTGAAGGAAGAAGGTCAGCAACAACATGCGGATATGCATACCATCTACATCGGCATCGGTAGCGATCACGATATTGTTGTAGCGCAAATTATCCATATCGTCCTCGATATCCAACGCTGCCTG
>CAYRVL010000010.1:18005-37305 GCA_964427665.1 uncultured Fluviicola sp.
AAATAATTATCAAGTTTATCTTTCAGGAAATCATTGATGAACGAACGCATGGATTTGCCTCCCGGTTCGATTTCCTGTGAACCTAATTTTGTCTTTGTTTGCGACTCAAAAACCGGCTCGATCACTTTTACTGCAATGGCAGCAACGATCGATTGGCGAATATCGGAAGCATCGTAATCTTTTTTATAAAAATCGCGGATCACCTTTGCTACTGCTTCTCGGAATGCACTTTGATGCGTACCTCCTTGCGTGGTATGTTGTCCATTCACAAACGAATAGTAATCTTCGCCATACGTCTTTCCATGAGTGAAAGCCACTTCGATATCCTCGTCTTCCAGGTGAATGATCGGATATAGTGGATCACCATCCATGTTATCTTCCAGCAAATCTTTCAGCCCGTCCTTTGACTGAAAACGCTCTCCATTGAAATGAATGGACAAGTTTCGATTCAGGTAGCAATAGTTCCACATCATCTTATTGAGATACGGCGTTCGGAAACTAAACTTTTTAAAGATCGTGTCATCCGGTATGAACTCAAAATAAGTACCATTAGGTTCAGTGGTCGATTCTAGTGGCTTATCTTCCAGAAGTTCTCCACGCGAAAAGATTGATTCTTTCTTTTGACCATCGCGCACGGAATACACCATAAAATGTTCCGAAAGCGCATTCACTGCCTTGGTACCAACGCCGTTCAGTCCAACCGATTTTTTAAATGCTTTCGAATCGTATTTCCCACCCGTATTGATCTGAGAAACGCAGTCATTCACTTTTCCCAACGGAATTCCACGACCAAAATCGCGCACGGAAACCTTTCCATCTTTCACCTTGATCTCGATCTTCTTTCCATTCCCCATGACGAACTCATCAATGGAATTATCGACGATCTCTTTGACCAAGATGTAGATCCCGTCATCTGCAGCTGAACCATCTCCCAACTTCCCGATATACATCCCGGGACGCAATCGAATGTGTTCTTTCCAGTCGAGGGAGCGAATATTATCTTCGGTATATTGATTTTCTGCCATAAAATGATGTATGTGAGCAACTAACAAAGTTAAACAGAAAGCACCCTCGTTCGCAGATGCTAAAACCGAAGTTATGAACGAATTACCGTGAATTAAGTGAAACGGCAATTCTCAGATAAAAACCACCGAATACGAAGGCTTATTTATCATTCCGTTTCAACCATCCGCGCTTCCAAAAGACAAGGATCAATCCGATGGCAATTGCCAACATAAGTCCCCAAATCAAAAAATACCCCATTGGCCACTTCAACTCCGGCATGTATTCGAAATTCATCCCATACACTCCAACAATGAAGGTCAAAGGAATGAAAATGGCGCTGGTCACTGTCAATACCTTCATGATCTCATTCATGCGCTGTCCCTGAATCGCATAATACAAGTTGGCAATTCCTTCCAGCATTTGCTTTTGCGCATCGATCTCTTCCGTTACACTCAAGCAGGTATCTCGCAGCTCTTTAAAAAAGTGCGCATTCGCTTCTACGATCATTTTATTTTCCACGCGATCCAACTGTGCCAATAGTTCTTTCATTGGAACAATCGTCTTACGCAGATCCACCAACTTACGCTTTTCCCACTCAACGCGTCGTAAGACTTCGCTTTTGGGTGTTCGAAGCACCAATTTATCCAAGGTGTCAATATTGTCAGCGATCTGCTCTACAACTTCCATGTAGTTATCTACGATAGCCTCTAGCATGCGATAAAGCAAGAAATCTGGTCCTTTGAAACGGATCTTACCCCGTTTGTTCTCAATCCGATCGCGCACTACCGGGAAGTGATCAGACGATTTTTCCTGGAAAGAAATCAAGTAATTATCTCCCAACATGAAACTGATCCGCTCCTTGTGCAACTCATACTTAGCGCCACTTACAGGTAACGCAGAAACAAACGTAAAGAACACATAATCGGGATATTCTTCCAATCGCGGACGTTTGTTTCCCGCAAAAAGATCTTCTTGCAACAGTTTATCCAACCCCATCCGATCCAAAAGGACTGTCAAATGCTCCTTGTCCTCTAGCGAGTGAAAATTGAGCCAATGGGACACATCCAATTCCTTTAACGGATCGAATGTCTCGCAAAAATACGCGGGATTTTCCTTTTCTAGTGTAAGCACCTCGGCGTTATAACGATACAATTGTGCGGTGTGTTTCATGATTACAAATGTGCATTTTTTTCATGCACGGTAATCGACCGGGGGCTACTTTTAAGGAATCGATTAAAACATTTTAAAACACGACGTTAAGTTGTTGCGAATTCCTGCTATATTCGTTACAAACTATTCAGATCTGTGATCCGGAAACACTACAAAACACTCGTATTCTGCTGCTTTATCAGTTTACAGCAACTCGCTGCCCAAGTAGATCATTGGGAAACAATCATCTTCAATTCCGACAACTGGAAATACACCATTCCGAATGCGAGTACGCCCTCTAACTGGATCCAACCCGGATTTAATGACGGTTCTTGGCTCAACGGAACCGGTGGCTTTGGTTTTGCGGATGGTGATGACAACACGGTTTTACCAAGCGGAACGATCAGTGTATTTCAACGCATTTCATTCACAGTATCCAATCCCGGTTCCATCTCAAAACTGATCCTAAACATGGACTATGACGATGGATTCGTGGCTTATCTGAACGGTGTGGAAATCGCACGCGCCTACATGAGCGGCAGCGGACAACCCGCTTACAATGCAACAGCTTCCGGTTTACACGAGGCGGTTATGTACCAGGGCGGATATCCGGATCAGTTTGAACTTTCAGCGGCACAAACTGCCTCTTTATTGGTCACCGGAATCAACGTACTGTGTATTCAAACACACAACGAATCCGCAGGCTCATCGGATTTTTCTTCATTAGCTTGGTTACACGCCGGGATGCATGCACCAGGCACTACTTTCAGCACGCCACCGAATTGGTTCAATGCACCAGTTGATTTCACACAAAGTACACTTCCAATCATTGTGATCAACACTGGCGGACAGGCTATACCAGACGAACCGAAGATCAATGCCACCATGGGCATCATTCACAATGGATCCGGAAATATCAATCACATCACCGACACCCCCAATGAATACAACGGAAACATCGCGATCGAACAACGGGGATCTTCCTCGGCAGGCTTTCCGCAAAAATCATGGGGACTGGAAACGCGAATGGCTGACCAACTTACGAATAACGATGTGTCCATTTTTGGATGGCCGGCTGAGAACGATTGGATCCTGTACGCTCCTTACACCGATAAATCATTGATCAGAAACGTATTGACCTACCACATTGGAAGTCAACTCGGCAGATGGGCTCCGCGAACACAAGCATGTGAGGTTGTTCTAAACGGCGAATACCAAGGTGTTTACATCTTCATGGAAAAGATCAAGCGCGATAGCGGGCGCGTTGCGATCAATAAATTGAATTATGACGACACCTTGAACAATGGACTTACCGGCGGATACATCATCAAAGTAGACAAAACAACCGGAGGAACACCAATTGCCTGGACCTCGCCATATCAGGCCCAAAGTCCAAGTAACTCCTTGATACACTACCAACTGCACGAACCTGAATTAGATACCATTCATCCTACCCAGCTGCAATACATTGAAGATTTCGTGACAGCTTGGGAAACAGCGCTTTCCGGCCCGAACTTTACAGATCCTTCCAGCGGATACAAGGCATACATCAACGTTGAATCATTCATCGATTTTCTATTGATGAACGAAGTCACCAAAAACGTAGATGGCTACCGCATTTCCACTTTTTTATACAAAGAACGACAAAGTGAAGGAGGAAAACTGGTTGCCGGTCCGCTTTGGGATTTCAACTTGGGCTTGGGGAATGCCGATTATTGCGAAGGTGGATTAACCACAGGTTGGGAAATCGATTTCAATAATATCTGTGCTGGCGGCTACGACAATCCGTTCTGGTGGAAGCGCCTGTTAGAGGATCCGGATTTTAGCAAACGCGTACATTGTCGCTGGATGGAATTGCGACTTGGCCCCTTGCATTTAGACACGTTGAATGCGTATTTACAGGAAATGTACACCCTGTTAGACACGCCAGCTGATCGTCACTTCGCAAAATGGCCGATACTTGGCACCTATGTTTGGCCGAATAATTTCATTGGGAATACCTTCGAAGAAGAAATGAACTATTTGAGCAGTTGGCTCACTGCTCGCATAGGTTGGATGGATGCCAACATGTTCAGTTCTTGTCCGGATTTTGGGATCAATGAAGACGAACAGGTTTTCACGATCTTCCCCAATCCAACAAGCCATAAGGTGGCCATTTCTGGAATTGATCTCCAAGGATCGCACGTTCAACTTAAAGAATTTTCAGGCAAAACACTGCAAGAATTGAAAGCAGATCAACAAACTCTGGAAATATCACTAGATTCAGTGGCACCGGGATGTTACTTCATTTTAATCGAAAGTGCTGCAGGACGAACAAAAACCTTAAAAATCATCAAGCACTAACATGTCACAAACAACTGCCATCATCGTAGCGATCGTCATTGTCCTTCATTTTGCTGTAGGCATCTATTTCCTCTGGAAAAAATTAGGGAAACATTAACGCAATTGCTTTTTCAGGTATTGGATCTTTTGCTGATTCACCGCTCTATTCAATGCATTCTGAACGAATGCGCGTTCTTTGCGCGTTAAATGCCAAGATAAACTAACCCGATCAGATGGCTCAGAACGCAAATTAAAATCAATGATCTCCAATGGAAAATCGGCCTGTTTTTGCATCAATTCCCACAATTGTTCTTGATCAAAATCCTGCGTCGACGGGAAATTAGCGATTGGTGCACCACCCGGGGCCGTGAATCGATCTAAAAAAGAGAAAGTTTTCGTGCGTTCCTTTTCCATCACTCGTTTGGTATCACGAATCTGAATGACAATGACACCGGAAGTATTTTCCCGCAACCAATCTTCCAGCGCCAACATCCATTGGATAGCTAAACGACCTCCGAAATTATCGCGCAAGCCAGCATCCATTACTTGGATCTTTGGGATTGTAGGCAAGGTCGTCATTGGCAACACATACGGGAATGTAGCATTCATGCGCAACACGCTCGTAAATCGTAAATTGTCACAGTTCTCCGAGCCCAACAAATGCCGCATTTCTACCCATTGAAATGTGGATTGATTCACAGTTAAAGCTCCTTGATTACGAGCTAAAAAGCTTACAGGCTGAGAACTCACAAGAAGTGTTCGTCCATCATTTACGATCGAAGGTGAAAACAACATAACCGGTATTTTCCCATCAAACTCCCGTTTTTGAAAAAGCGAGAGAGGCACATCCAGCAAACCGTCAGTATTTTCATTCAAGTCCTTTTCAAACGCCATAGCGCGATCATACGCATACGATCCACCATGCCATTTACTTTGATAACGAAAGAATAGGTCATTGGTGGAGGCCGCAAAAGCTAATTTATTCAACAGATCTCCTGAAATTTGATCCGAAAAAAACCGAGAACTTATATCCGTGTTGTACATGGTCAAAGACCGATAGAACGAAGCTCCTACCATTCCACCGGAAGCACCAGTGATCAAACTCAGATGTCGATCAGATTTACCGCTTGTTTCCAGGTGTAATTTGCGCAAGACTTCAAACACCCATGCAGCACTGCGCAATCCTCCTCCTGATGTATTCACAAGGATTAATTTAGGCTTTACTTCACCGGTTTGCGCCTTCCAATTCTCCAATAACCGGATATACTTCTTGAGGTCCTTTTGATGTGTGATCGTGTCTTGAAAAAGCTCCTTCAATTCATCAACAGAATACGGTACCGGCTGCGCGTAGGACAAACCGTAAGCGCGGGTTTCAAATTGAAAGAGTGTAGCGCTATCCGAAAGTTGATTCATAACAAACAGCACACCTAACAACACCGGATAAGTCCAAAATCGCAACCAGGAAAACAACATACTCCACAGCATGAGAATCGTCGTTAATAACAAAATGATACTCATAGCAGCAGGCACATCCAAAACAGCCATTCCTCCGAAAACGCCGAGCAATACAAATGAACTGATCGTTGTAACCTCGAAAACTGTGGTGGAAATCCTGTTTTGTTCGAATACCGATTGCAGCACCCCTGTTCGATAATGCTTTGTAGATCGACTTTTCAAGATGCGAAACCAGGATCCTACATACCAAAACTCACTTGATTTCTGTTGAAGATCCCACTTCAATTTGCGACCTTTCACAAAACGGTCCCACCGAAAATTCCGAGTTCCTCCCCAATCCTTCACCCTTCCCAAGTCGTATGCATTCTTGTTGATCGGAAAAAAATACAACAAGGACAAACCAATAAAAAACGAAAAACCCAACAGAAAACTACTAACGTAAATAAGGCATTCTCCTGTCGAATGTAATTCCTGAAATCGCTGAAACTGCCACATTTCGGTCAGGTAGATCAGTGCGGTTAGCACAGGAAGCACCGCGTTATTCACACAAAAGCGCACAAACGGTTTGGATGCCAAAGCTAGAAATGGAAAAAACGGTGCAAGCCGCTGATAAGAATAGGAATGAAACGCCATGGTGAGGCCCCCTAAAGAAAAACCAATCAACCCAAATGCAAACCACCCTACCTCCCCGTCGTATTCAGGGGAAAGAAACAAGAATGACAAGCCAAAACCAGCTCCAATGCGATCCGTTACAATAGCATCGATCAACACCCAGTACAGTACACCGATCAAATTGTGTTTGAATTGATACACGAAAAGGGTCAAAGGAAAAAATCGGGTTACGAAATGAATCATTTGTTTGAGATATGTCAACAACCCGTTCATGAAATAATGACGTTTAATGTTGTAGAAGGTTGGATTGGCACTTGATAAAATCCGTAACCAAGTAGACCAATGTTTTGCCCACTATTTTTTGTTCATGTGCAGTTGACGGAGCAGCTTCCGGGAGGTGTAAATAATGAATTGGTGCGCGGGAGGACATTTTTCGGATGTAATGACGGGCTTGCTCTACGGTAATTCCAGATGGTGTAAACGCACTCGATGGCATTCCGGCAATGGCATCCATATCGAGTTCCAATCCGCAACCGGTATGTTGGTGACGTTTGGCAGCCGCATCCACATCTGAATAGAAATGTGCCGGTTCGTCTATCCAACTTTCATAAAAACTATAGGAAAGCTGGTGTTTATCCAAAAAATCCAAAATGAAGGCATTGTTGTACGACTCATGCAAACCCAATACAGTGTAATGTGAAAGCAAGTTCATTTCAACGGCATACGAAAACGGATTTCCGGAATGGCGTCCGTTCGTTGCACGTGTATCTGCATGTGGATCACAATTCACCACATCAATCGCTTGTTTTTGAAACAAGCTGACACCCTGGATCAAACCAAACGCATTATTGTGTCCGCCACCGATAACGATTGGAATCCCTCCGACCGATAAAACGTCCTGAACCCAAGCCGAGATCTTGGTATCCAATTCATGAATACTCGATTCATGAACTGGGGTATCCGATACCGGAGTGAAAATTCCGTGAATGGCAATGTCAGACCCCTTCAAAAATCGGTTAGACTGAACAGTTGTGAAACGCTCCATAAACGGTTGAAAAGCCAAATGCGCTCCGCCAAAACCGCCGTTGAGTCGTGGACCAATATCTTCACAAACTCCGAGAACATGAAACTTCGACGACTTCCAAGAATCCGAGTTGTCGCGCCAGGTAAATTCTTCCCCAATACGCACTTCACCGGCACGTTCTTTGACATAATGCGTGGCATTCAAAAATTGATGCATCCAATTACTCATGAGTTACAATTTGAAATTTTTGTAGTAATTCCAAGAAATGTTTCGGAGCCATAGTAGGCCGCATGGACTCTTTGGCAACAAACACCAACGTTGTTTTACCGAAGCATAATTTGGTTTGCAACGCATTGTAAATGGTGTACTCAAAAAAAAGTCTCGGTCCTTTCATCCCCGTGATCGCTGTGACGATTGTTAGTTCGTCGTCATACAAAGCAGGTTTGAAATAATCGATCTCAAAATGGCTTACAGGCAACATGACCCCTTGGTCTTCCAATTCACGGTAACTCATACCGAGTGATCGCATGGCTTCTACCCGACCAACTTCAAAGTAAGATGCATAATTCCCATAATAACAATAACCCATTTGATCGGTTTCACCATAGCGAACTCGCAGGTTAACAGCGTGTTGAAAAGTACATTTTAATTCCATGCAGATTGGTCCAATTTTTCTTATACAAAAATGCACATTAATCTGTCTATTTTAACTACTTTAGAGGAAAAGTAAAAAAGGTTGTTATTCGATGAAATTTAATCATTAATCAATAATTTAACACTTTTCGTCGAAATAGTAGCACATTTTAATACATAGTTCTTTCAGGGTTAAAGGAACGCTTCAACACAAGCAAAACTTTTTAAATAATCAACCCTCTTTCAGCTTTTTTTTTCACTTTTTTATGTAAATATTTGCCCTAACCAAAATTCACTGGGTTTTCAACCACTCAATGAAGCGGTTACGATTGCTAAAAATTATTAACACAATAACTAACAATAAAATTATTGCTAAATGAGTGCCAATCATGAAGCTATTTGGAATGCCTGTTTAAAAGTGATCAAGGACAATTTGCCACTTCAAGCTTACAAAACCTGGTTCGAACCGATCGCGCCGGTGAAGTTGGAGAACAATGTGCTAACGATTCAGGTTCCTTCTCACTTTTTTTACGAGTGGTTAGAAGAACACTACATCACCCTTTTAAAGAAAGTCATTAAAAAAGAATTGGGAACAGAAGGGCAACTTGAATACAGTATCGTCATGGAAAACTCTGCGAACAATTCAAACCCGTATACCGTGAAACTTCCTGCTTCGAATAAGAAAGCAGTGAAAAACGCACCGGTTAACATGCCGTTGAACATCAGCGACAATCCGATCAAGAACCCGTTTATCATTCCAGGATTGAAAAAGGTGAACGTGGATTCCAATTTGAATCCATCGTATTCATTCGAGAATTTCGTGGAGGGCGACTGCAACCGATTGGCACGTTCAGCAGGCTATGCCGTCGCTAACAAGCCGGGAGGAACAGCATTCAATCCGCTCTTGATCTACGGCGGGGTTGGGTTAGGAAAAACGCATTTGGCACATGCGATCGGAATTGGTGTAAAAAATCAATTCCCGAACAAAACTGTACTTTACGTAAGCTCCGAAAAATTCGCACATCAATTTATCGATGCAGTGCGTAACGGAACTACAAACGACTTCATTCACTTCTACCAAATGATCGATGTTTTGATCATTGACGACGTGCAGTTCTTCTCCGGAAAAGAGAAAACACAGGACGTATTCTTCCACATATTCAATCACTTGCACCAAAACGGAAAACAGATCATCTTAACTTCTGATAAGCCGCCGGTAGAGATGCAAGGAATGGAACAACGCTTGTTGTCTCGTTTCAAATGGGGATTGTCTGCAGACCTTTCTACACCGGATCTTGAGACGCGTATCGCGATCATGGAGAAGAAAATGTACGGAAACGGTATCGAATTGCCGCGTGAAGTAGTTGAATACTTGGCATATAGTATCAATACCAATATCCGTGAGATGGAAGGTGCTATGACGTCCTTGTTGGCTCAAGCTTCCTTGAATAAAAAGGCGATTACGCTGGATCTTGCGAAGCAAATGATCGACAAATTCGTGAAGAACACGGCACGCGAAGTATCCATCGATTACATTCAAAAAGTGGTTTGCGATTATTTCGACTTGCCTATTGAAATGTTGAAATCGAAAACACGTAAACGTGAAGTGGTTCAAGCCCGTCAAATCTCGATGTATTTCTCTAAGAAAATGACCAAGTCTTCTTTGGCAAGCATCGGTGCGCATTGCGGTGGTAAAGATCACGCAACCGTTTTACATGCTTGTAGAACCGTGATGAACCTGTCCGAAACAGACAAACAATTCCGTGTATACTTGGAAGATCTCGAAAAGAAATTGACCATTCAATAATTCGAATCCCTCAGCAATGAGGGATTTTTTTTTGCTTCAACCTGCAAAAACTTGTTCAAAACTCCACTCCCTGCGCCGCAATCCAAAACCCAGACCCTTTAAATTTGCAATGTGAATACAAACTCACATACATATCGCACGATCGAAAAGGTCTCAGAAGGTTTCTACAAGGAAAAAGGATCCAAATTCCTGGCCTTTGCGATTCCATGCAGATCCGAAGATGTTGCAAAAGAACACATTGCTGCCTTGCGAAAAACGCACCATCAAGCGGTTCATGTTTGCTCTGCATTCCGTTTTGGGGCGGATAAAAAGCATTTTCGAGCCAGCGACGACGGGGAACCAAGTAATTCAGCCGGACCTCCAATCTTAGGACAAATACAGTCGTTTGACCTGACCAACATTCTCATTGCCGTGGTTCGCTACTACGGCGGAACCAATTTGGGAGTTGGTGGATTGATCCATGCGTATCGCACAGCAGCAAAAGAAGCGTTGGAAAATGCCACCATCATGGAACAAGAAGACGCATTTCCGTATACCTTGCATTTCAATTACAGTGCTATGCCCAGCGTTATGTCGCTGGTAAAAACCTTTCCGGTGCAAATTGTCGAACAGGATTTTCAATTAGACTGCACTTTAAAATTATTAGTTCCTGCCTCTGCAACGGCATTTTTAGATAAGGTAAAAGAGATCGAACACGTACAAATTTTAGAGCATGAATCAGAAGGACATTGAATTATTGCAACAGCTCATCCGTATTCAAGGAGTTGCCAGTGATGAATCCGCTATTAAAACGTTTGTCAAAAACTATGTCCTGGAGCAAAGTTCCCAGTGGAAATGTCAACCTGAGATCATCGACGGAGACGATTTTCAAGACACGATGATCCTTGTTTTTGGAAAACCACGCACTGCTGTTTATGCCCATCTGGACACAATTGGTTATTCCGTTGGGTATGAAAAGCACTTGATCAAAGTTGGCGGACCCAAGCCAATTGACGGCACTTTACTGGTTGGAAACGATTCCAATGGTCCTTGTGAGGTAGAATTGATGGTGATCGAACATGAAAATAATTACCTGGAATTACATTATGTCGCCGATCGCATGTTAGACCGCGGTACGCTCCTATCCTTCAAACCTAATTTTCGAGAAACGGAAGACTTCGTGCAGTCGCCATACATGGATAACCGATTGGGAGTTTTTACTGCACTGAAATTGGCTGAAACTCTGGAAAATGGCGCTATTGTATTTTCCACATATGAAGAACATGGCGGAAATACGGTAGGAAATTGCGCGCGCTATTTGTACGAGAAGTACCACCTTCGCCAGGCCTTGATCGCCGATATTACGTGGGTAACTCACGGTGTAGAACACGGAAAAGGCGTAGCGATCTCAATGCGCGACAGCCTAATACCGCGCAGATCCTATTTGAACCGCATTTTAGCATTGGCGCGAAAATCAGGCGTTCCCTTTCAGTTGGAAGTAGAATCCGCTGGAGGTTCGGATGGTTCAGTTCTTCAAAAGTCAGATCTACCTATCGATTGGTGTTTTATTGGTGCGGCAGAAGACCATGTACACACCCCCGACGAGCTTGTTCACAAAAAGGATATCCAATCGATGATCGCACTTTATGACTATTTGATGAAAAACTTATAGATCAAAGTCCTTCTCCGACGTGTTTTCCGGCAATAAATCCGGTGGTCCAGGCAGCTTGAAAGTTGAAACCTCCGGTGATGCCATCTATGTCCAAGACCTCACCCGCAAAGAAAAGTCCCGGAACGCGTTTGTGTTGCATGGTTTGAACATCGATGTGCGCCAGATCCACACCTCCGGCGGTCACAAATTCCTCCTTGAAGGTAGTTTTTCCGGATACGTGAAACTGACCAACCGCTAATTCCTCGGCAAGGCGCAACAATTGTTTATCACTGCATTGCTCCCATGTTCTTTCCGCATCTATTCCAGCTTTGGTAACCAAAAATTCCCATAATCGCGACTTCATTCCAAAGTGAGGGGCATTCCGAACCAATTTTTTAGAGGATTTCATTTCGCGTAAAACTTCAACTGTTTCGTTCACGGACAAGCCACCTGTCCAATTGACGTGAAAATCCTTCTCGTATTGCACACCTGCCAATTCGCGCGCGCCAAAAGCAGACGTAACCAAAATTGCTGGTCCACTCAATCCCCAATGCGTGATCAATAAAGGACCGGACAAATTCCATTTCCCACCTGCCAAACGCACTTGTGCATCTTGTTGTACAATTCCCATCAATTCCCGAATCGGATGTTGAGGTAAATTGAAGGTAAAGAGCGACGGAACCGGATCAACGAGGGAAATTTCTAGTGATTTCAAATAATCAAAACCAGTGATCTTCGGATGTCCTCCCGTAGTAACGATCACGCGTTTGGTTTCCCAATTCCCCTGCGATGTTTGCACTGAAAATCCATGTTCGGTTTGGCGGATTTCCTGCACCCCATTTTGCAAGTGAATGGTCACTCCACAGCGTTTTAATTCCGACAAAAAACAATCGATGATCGTTTGCGAATCATTTGATTCCGGGAAATAACAACCATCCGGGTACAATCTCAGAGGTACGTCGCGTTCACGGAGCCAAGCTACCATATCTTTGGACGAAAACTGATAGAAGGCTTTTTTCAGAAAACGTTCTCCTCGCGGGTACTTTTTGGAAAGTTCCGATGGATCAGAGAGCACATTGGTTACGTTACAGCGTCCACCGCCCGAAATTTTCACCTTTGACAATGGCTGTTTTGATTTTTCCAAGATCGCGATGCTGAGATGTGGATACGTTCGAGCGGCCTGAATAGCTGCGAAGCAACCAGCAGCACCGGCACCAATGATCAACACATCTGAACGAAACATGCACAAAGGTAACCAGCCCAACGCAATTTGAAACCGAACCCAAAAGAAAAAGGCCTCTTATTCAGAAGCCTCTTTCCCTTAACCTGTAGATGTTAATAATTGATCCGTTGCATTCTTTAACGCCAGACATTTGAAAAGGTTTCAAAAAAATGTAAAAAAATGTAAATATCCCAAAAAGGTAACTTTAATCACTTTTTACTCGAATTGAGGAAGCTACCTTTGTAAAAACACTTAGATTATGTTAGGCAAAGGTTCCAGAATGTATAGCATTCGCACGTTTACCTGTCCACGTTGTCATGAAGGGCAGTTTTTCGTATCACATCCATACGATTTGAAGAATGCAGGAAATATCATACATCACTGTCCGAGTTGTGGACTAAAGTATGAGAAAGAGCCGGGATTCTTTTACGGTGCCATGTACGTTTCTTACGCATTAGGAGTGGCTTTGTTTGTAACTTTATGGACTTCGTTTAATCTTTTCTTTCCGAATGTGAGCATTGGTTGGCAAATTGGTATTATTATTACAACCACGGTAGTATTAGCGCCGTTTTTGTATGCACTTTCCAAAATAATTTGGGCCAATTTATTCTATCATTATGACAAAGAAGCCATTGAACAGTATCGATCAGCTCACTGATGCATTTGGTTACCTATTTGAAAAAGAACTGATTGAGGAGATTGACAAGATCGGTACATGGCACGCAGCTCCTGCACAAACAACCTTTATTGATGTGGGGCAAAAATTGCCTGGTATGCCCTTGTTGCTAGAAGGATCTCTGAAGGTAATGCGCGAGGACGAAAAAGGTGACGAATTGTTGTTGTACTATATCGAAAGTGGAGACACTTGTGCGATGACGCTTACGTGCTGCATGGGAAATGCCCTTAGTCAGATCCGTGCCGTTGTAGAAGAGGATGCGCGGTTAGTTATGGTTCCAACCGCAAAAATGGAGGAATGGATCGTCAAATACCGCACATGGCGTTCGTTTGTGCTCAATTCGTATAACAACCGCATGAATGAAATGCTCAACGCAATCGACGCACTGGCCTTTAAGAAATTGGACGAGCGATTGTGGATGTATCTGACAGACAAAGTAAAAGTGACCTCTAACACCATGCTTTCATTAACGCATAACGACATTGCCGACGAATTGAACTCCTCGCGTGTGGTGATTTCGCGCTTATTGAAACAATTGGAAAACCAAGGAAAAATAAAAATGCACCGAAACAGTATCGAGGTGCTGGAGTTTTAATCGAATACAAACTTCTTACAAACCAAAAATCCTCCCCGAATTTCGAGGAGGCTTTTTTAGTTTAGATCTGTTTAATTCAAAATGACATTTTGATCTTTCGGGTGTTTCATTTTAAATGAATACGTTACCTTTTTGCTCTCCTTCGGATCTAATTTGATGCGCCAGATCAACTTACCGGAGATTTTATCGTATTCTGCTTTATCTAAATTGACTGGCTCGATAACGATCTCTGCATTGGTAGTTACCGGAATTTGATCCTCGATCACCAATTCAACAGCTGTACCTTTCAAATTCTTCATCGAGATCTCGTAAGCAAACGTGCGCTCTTTATCCTTATCTATCACACGCTCTTTCATTTCCTTTTTCAACAAAATGCGTTTCACGATGATGTTCGGATCCTTGCCTAAACTCAAACGCAAGGTATCGTTCATTGATGTCGGATCTAAATAGGTTTCTCCCATATACGTTCCATCGAAGAAAATATTCGCAGCAGCCGGTACCAATTGTAATTCATCCAATTTCAAAATTTCTGCCATCAGGTAAACGCCCGGATCCAATTTCGGAACAGTGTAGTATTTATAGGTCGCATTCAAATCAGAATTGCGCACCAACACCAAGTGACCTTCCCCATCCGAATCGATCGTATACGGCAGGTCAATTTTATACTCTGCAGAAAGCACGCGATCAACCATCGTCATGAAATTCTCCGAAGTTTGCGCAATTGCCAGATCTTCACGCACAGCACCGGCATCCATTTCCTCTTTGTCATATGCGCGACTCGGTGCTTGAGCTGGTTTTGCTACCCCATAACTATTCAAACGACCGTTGATATTTTGGTTATACAAATTGTAATAATCCACATACCATGGGTGCAATTCCGGTTTGGTCTTGTTCTGGTAAGGATCGTTTGTGGACAGCGTCAAACGAACATCATCCCATTTTTCACCAGTCGTTTGACTCACATTCGCTTTGTACGTTAAATTCACTTTTCCGGTCAAGATATCCGCCCGTAAGTCGTAGGTTGGCACCCAACTGGCACCGGATACTAAATAAGACACGTTCAACTTTCCGGAAACCAATTCTTTTGCCTGAAGGGTGATTACAATGCGATGGATCGGTCCTTTTGGCTCCTCCGGAACATTCGATGATTGATAATTCAATAGATCTTGCATCCGCTCATTCATTCGGGACAATTTCTTATCCGTATCTTTTTTGCGTTTGTTCAGTGCTTGTAATTTCTTGTTAATCTCATTCATTTTCGCCTGGTAATACTCCATTGCAGCTTTCAATAACTGGATTGAATCGTTTACCTTGCCTTGGCCGCGAATGGCACCGTTATTTTCCAAAATGCGTTTGCTGGTTATCAATACATCGATCTCGTCCTGCAATTCCTTCAAATTGTAATTCACCTGATCGATCGAATCTTGCAAGAGATCAATGTCTTTTCGAATCTTCAACGGCAATCCTTCCAATTTTGGTTTTGCCGGTTGTGGATAATACGTGTCGTACTTAGAATCGATCAAGACTACGTTTCCAAAAGCCTTTACTTGTAAACTGCGTGCATCAATATTCGGTGAGATTCCTTCGATAATCAATTGCGTAATTCCCGGTTTTACATTGAAATTTGCTTTGCGGTACACTTGCGCACCTTGGGTATAAACGGTAACGTCCGAAATACTCGATTTGATCACTTCCTTCTCAACAGCCCAGGAATTAACTGTAAACAACAGGATCACAAACAGACCAACTACTCTTTTCATGGTTTTTGATTTTTTTATACGTTGCGGTACTTCTAAAAGCCCATTTCGTTCAAAGTTATGCAGAAAAAAAGCCCGATTAACGGGCTTTTAGTATTTTCATTTAGATAAGACCTTGAATTTCAGCTATGATTCGATCAGCCAGATCACTTGCAGCATCTGCATCTTTACTTTCTGTATAAATGCGAATGATCGGCTCCGTATTCGATTTACGCAAATGCACCCACTCCTTTCCGATGTAGATCTTTACGCCATCTGTCGTGTCCACTTCTTGATCCTTGTAGCGATCAGCCATTTCTTTAAGAATGGCATCCACATCAATTTGGGGTGTCAGTTCGATCTTCTTTTTCGCCATTTCATAATTTGGATAAGAAGCGCGCAGGGCCGTCATCGTCATGTTCTTTTTAGCCAAATGCGTTAGAAACAAAGCAATTCCTACTAAGGAATCGCGACCGTAATGCAAATCCGGAAAGATAATTCCACCATTTCCTTCACCGCCGATCACAGCGTTTACCGCTTTCATTTTTTCAACGACATTCACCTCGCCTACCGCAGCAGCGTGATACGCACATCCAACTGCTTCCGTAATATCTCGCAATGCGCGTGTGGACGACAAATTGGAAACCGTTGCGCCTTTGCGTTGTTGCAACATATATTCAGCTACAGCCACAAGGGTATATTCCTCGCCGAACATCGTTCCATCCTCGTTCACCAAGGCCAAGCGATCCACATCCGGATCTACTGTAATACCCAAATGTGCCTTTTCCGAAACAACACGGCTAGACAATTCGGTTAAATGCTCAGCTAGTGGTTCTGGATTATGCGGAAAATGTCCGGTTGGTTCGCAATACAATTCGACGATCTGTTCTACTCCCAAGGCCCGCAACATGCGTGGCACCGCGATTCCGCCAGTACTGTTCACCGCATCCACCACTACTTTGAAGTTCGCTTGGCGAATTGCTGGAACATCCACATCTGGTAAAGCCAAAATTGCTGCAATATGTCGATCGATAGCGGCTTCATCGCGGGTTACAATACCCAAATCATCAACTTCCGCAAAGCTAAATGCACCGTCAGTAGCGATCTGCATCAGATCTTCACCATCTTTCCCGGAAATGAATTCTCCTTTTTCATTGAGCAATTTCAGCGCGTTCCATTGTTTTGGATTGTGCGATGCCGTCAGGATGATACCGCCATTTGCTTGATGATGAGGAACTGCCATTTCAACGGTTGGCGTAGTTGACAAACCCAGATCGATCACATCGATTCCTAAACCAACCAACGTATTGATCACCAATGAAGCGATCATTTCTCCGGAAAGTCGGGCATCACGTCCTACTACAACCGTCAATTTTTGCTGAGCAAAGCGTTTCGACAACCAAGTGCCGTATGCAGCAGCAAATTGTACCGCATCGATCGGTGTCAGTGCTTCTCCGGGATTTCCTCCGATGGTACCGCGAATACCAGAAATGGATTTAATGAGTGTCATAATCTTTTACGGATTAGATAAAATTCAATAAAAACAGGAACTTATTTGTTCAATGCAATCATCTTCAGTGCTGTTATTGCAGCTTCCACCCCTTTGTTTCCGTGTTTTCCACCGGCGCGGTCGATCGATTGTTGTTCCGTATTATCGGTGAGCAAACAAAAAGAAACCGGTTTTCCGAATTTCAACATGACATCCATAATTCCTTGCGTTGCACCACTGCATACAAAGTCGAAATGACGCGTTTCTCCTTGGATCACCACCCCGATCACGATTGCGGCATCCACGGGATTTTTTTCCAGCATCCATTGCGCGCCCAAAGGCAATTCAAATGCACCGGGCACGTGATGCACCAGGATTTGATCTTCGCACACCCCGTTTTCCAACAACGTTTGCACTGCTCCTTCCAGGAGTTTGGAAGTAATATGATCGTTCCACTCAGAAACAACAATGCCGATCTTAAAATCGGCACCGTTTGGAATAGTTTCCTTATTGTAAGCGGATAAGTTCTTTAAACTTGTAGCCACCTTATTTTTTTACTTGGTTAGAAACACGAGCAATGTACTTGTCGATATTCTTCTGTGACGAGAACACAGTATACTTATCGCGAATTTGCTCATACAATTCCGTTGCTTTTTCGAAATCTTTCAATTCTTCAGCAACCATACCTGCTTTGAACAAATAGACCGGAGACGTATTTTCATTTTCATTTTTGCGAGCCGCTTCCTGATACAATTTCAATGCTTGTTTCATGTCACCCATTTCTGAGTAGCAATCTCCTTGCAATCCAATTACATATACAGGACCGTACGTATCATTCAAATCTACACCTTCCAACAATTCCAATGCTTTTTTGAAATTTCCTTTGGTCATGTGCTGACGTGCTAAAGTAAATTCAGCAACCTCTCCTCCAACTTTACCATCGTACTTTTTCACCACGCCTTCCAACTCAGCGATCGCTGCATCGGTAGAATCTTTCACTGCCAGGTTCAAACCTTTATAATAAGCACTTTTAGATTTCTCGTTATCCGGACCCCAAACAAACTGTTTGTAAACGATATATCCGATAGCTACCACCAACACCGCTGTTACCGCGATCGTGATATTCTTCAATTGTTTGTTCTCTTTGAACTGCTGTTTAAAATTGCTTAAACCTGTGCTTTTCGACATGTGCGTTTTTTTTAGAGCGTTGCAAAAATAAACTTTTTTTCCAATGTCCATACACTAGTTTATCAACAGTAAACTATGGATATACCTAAAAAGAACAAATCGATCGGGATTTTTGCTTAAATTTGGCCCGGCTTTAGGTTTTCGACGTTGTCACAAACGAAGAAATGAAAAGGGAATCCGGTGAAAATCCGGAACTGTATCTGCAGCTGTAACCCTTATTAACGTTCTTTCAGAATGCCACTGTTTGCCACTCGGCGAATGGGAAGGTGAAACGAACGGAGGGGAGTCAGAATACCTGCCTCAAGTTGAATGAATGAAGACTTCAGATTAAAGTCTTGTTCACTTGTTGGGAGACGCGTATTCCGGCATTTGTTCATCTTTTCTGATTTCTCATTGACTACACTTTTATTAACTTTTTAATGCGTGAAGCAATGAAGAAAATGTACCTTTTAGTGTCACTAGCACTAAGCTCGACCGCTTTTGGTCAACAGATCGTCACGTTTGAGGATCTGGGATTACCCCAAAACTCCGTTTGGAACGGCTCCGACAGCACAGGAGGATTCACATCCGGCTCCGTTTATTTTTCCAATGAGTACAACCACGACTGGGATTATTGGTCGGGTGGATTTATTTATTCCAGTTCACAAAATGACACCACTCCCGGTTATACAAACGATTATTCTGCCATAACAGGAGGCGGACAAAACAGTCCTACATACGGGGTGAATTATGGTGGAGACATCGATTTTGGAGCCTT
>CAYRVL010000010.1:37405-68676 GCA_964427665.1 uncultured Fluviicola sp.
CGCAAGATTATATCGTCAACACCTGGCAAACGGTTGACCTAACAAGTTTGGGGACTGTGCGCTATTTGAATTTCAGTATGTCCTCCAGCGACAATTCCGGTGGTTTCATGAATACTCCGGCCTATTTTGCGTTGGATAATTTGACCTATGGAAATTTGGCGATTAGCGAAGCATCTGAAAAAGCGTTGACGTGTTTTCCAAATCCTGTAAAATCGACCGTTCAATTCACGAATGCAACTCCGGGATATTTACATATCAGCGATCTAAATGGTCGATTGATCTGGGAAGAATTCGTTCCCGAACATGCGCAAGTGCAATTAGAATCGATTGCTGCAGGCACATACATTTATTCCTTTTCTTCTGAAGGAAAAACAATTCAAGGTAGCCTGACAAAGCAATAAACAGTGCGTACTACAATCGCGATGTTCTTTTTAATGTCAACAGGCTGTGGCGTTTGGTCGCAGCCTGATCTGGCATTGGACACGATTGTGATCACACCCAAGAGTTCCTTTTCGGAAGGTGAATTCCACATTTCTGGTCGAACGATCGAGCGCATGCTTCTACCCGATGTTGGCAGTATTGTACAACGTATTCCTGGCTATCAAGTGAAGAATTACGGGGATGTCGGCGGTTTAAAATTAGCTTCATTCCGTAGTTTAGGCGCCAATCACACGTCCATTGTGGTAGACGGACAAGCTGCTTCTGTCGCGCAAAGTGGATCCACAGATCTCAGCAATTTACCAACCGAGTTCGTGCGCAGTATCGAAGTACTGGGTTATCGACTGCGTACAGATATTCCGATTGCGGCGAAATTGAATGGAAGTGCTCTTCTGATTCACACGCTTCACAGTCCACGTTCACTCCAACAACATGCCTCCGTGCAACTGTCCTTGCAACAGGGAAGTTTTGGTCTGTGGAGTTCCGAATTGGGAATCGTTGTACCTCTCAAAAAATGGGGCTTGGCACTTAGTGGAAAGGCTCGCGTTTATTCCGGCGAATTTCCCTACACCTATCAAAATGGCAATCAGTTGATGCAAACGAAGCGACGGAATAATGCTCTTGCTGATCAATACGGGACCTTAAGCATCAATCGCAGCTGGAATAAAAAACATCATATTCACTTCTTGGTGGCACTCGAACAGGCAAGAAAACAAATTCCGGGAGCAGTGGTTTTTTACAATGAAACGGCGAATACACATTTACACACACAACAGATCCGTGGGCAAGCGTGGCATCATTTCACCGGAAAATCGAACACCTGGACTACACAGATCAATGCCTATCAACAGGTTTTAAACTATATCGACTCGAACTATTTGAATGCACAAGGCTATTTGAAACAGCACTATCCATCACGTGAATGGAATGGAGAGTCGCAATTCATGCAACGCTTCAAATACGGCATACAAGCCTTGATCGGAACGTCCCTCAAATACGAGCAACTGGAAAAAAGCACCTTGAACCATCAACCGGATCGTTTGGTCAATCAAAACCAACTCCAAGTGCAAAAGCAACTGTTTGGTGCGCATTTGAACATGCAGTTAAATCAAGGTTTTACAGCCGTCCATCACCGACAAAATATCAATTCACGTACGACACATTATTATTTGCCGCAAGCACTCATTTCCTGGAATTTTGCTAAACAACAACTCATTGCGAGTGCTAAACGAACATTGCGCTTACCTACATTCAGTGAATTGTATTTCCAGAGTATGATCCCGTTGAATTTACGCCCGGAAGTTGCTGATCAAGTTGGTTTAAAATGGCTGGGAGATCTGCACAAAAAATCGTGGCATTTCGAATGGAGTTTAGAGCCGTTCCTGACAATCGCACGGGACAAGATCGTTGCTATTCCTACGCAAAACACCTTTATTTGGTCGATTGTGAATATTTCAAAAAGTCGCAACACGGGTATTGAAAGCTATTTCAAAATGCAATTGGCATCGAAAAACAAACGACTCACCTATCAACTGAGCGGTAACTATACGTTTCAAAACTGTTTGGATATTTCGGATGAACACGCCAATAATTACCGCCACCAGATCAGCTATTCTCCGCAACATTCCGGTAATTTGGACCTCCATGTACATTACCAAACATGGAGTTTTTTCACTTCAGGCATGTTTGTCGGTTCGCGCTATGCCTTGCCGGAAAATATAGAAAGCAACAGACTCGATGCCATGTTTCAATGGGATGCGGGACTTACAAAATCATTTCCTATGAAGCGGCAATTACTAAAGATCTCGGCTGTTGTGCGCAATCTGACAAATCAGAACAACCAATACATTCGGTATTTTGTGCTACCGGGTATTCATTATCAAGTAAAAATCAGTTATGAAATATTTCCTATTCGCGCTCGTCGCACTACTACTTCTGTCCTGTAAAAAAGACAAGGATCCGGAAGTGACGGCACCTGCGTCATTGAGTGGTGGTTTTTTAGTACTTCATGAAGGCTTGTTTCAGCATAATAATGCAAGCTTATGGTGGGTTCCTGCCGACGGTGCCACGCCAACGACGGATTTCTTCGAACAAAAGGCCGGTCGCTCGCTGGGTGATACCGGAAACGATATGCAACGCTACGGAAACAAGATCTACATCGTTGTAAACGTCAGTAGTTCCATCGAAGTATTGAATGCCAGTACCGGTTCGAGTGTCGGACACATTTCCATGATTGATGGAAGTACCCCCAAGCAGCCGCGTTTCATCACCTTCCATGGAGGTCATGCGTATGTAAGTTGTTACGACGGATTTGTAGACGTGATCGATACTGCTTCACTCAGTGTTGTACAACGCATACCGGTTGGCGCCAATCCGGAGCACTTGGTAGTCAGCAACAACAAATTATTCGTGGCAAATTCGGGTGGATTGAACTTCCCGAACGTCGACAGTACGATTTCTGTGATCTCATTAGCTTCGCACAGCGAGATCACCCGCATCACGGTAGGACCGAATCCCGGAAAAGTGTGCGTAGACGGTTTTGGAAATGTTTATGCGGTTTCTCGTGGTGATTATGCAGCAATTCCAGCAAAACTGCATCGAATTGACCAGCAAAACAACATTAAAACAGCTACATATTCGTTTGAGATCGATGACGTTGTACCTTACAATAATGGTTTAATAATCTTTCGAAATAATACTGGAATTCAAGGTTTTGCATTCGATCCTTTGACAGAACAATGTAGCTCCTCACCGACGATTCAATTTAACGGGATCACCACCTATTACGGCGCAAAATACCGATCATCGAACGCTTCGTGGTATGTCTTCGACGCGAACGGCTACACCATGAACGGATTTGTGAAACAATTTGACGGCAATAGCAATCTTGTTCGCAACTACCACGTAGGTTTAAATCCAACTAGCATTTTATTTTATGACTAAATTCTTCAGTTCCCTGCTTGCCATCGGACTTTCAAGTGTTGCATTGGCACAAAGTTATCCGGATGTGCCCGGAGCACCGGGAAGTAGTGCCATTTCCAAAGACAGTTCTTGTTTTGTTGCATGGGCCACAGGTGCTACAATTACACGCGGTTATTTGAATATCAACGACACCCTTTTCACTGATAACGGAACGAACAGAGCAACATTCGGAGTTCTTGAGAATGCACTGGGAATGGCAGAGGGAGACGGCATGTCGGTTGTTTCTTTGGGTGATGGCGGCATGATCACCCTGACCTTTTCGGAAGCAATCACGGATGGCCCCGGCTTTGACTTTGCGGTATTCGAAAATTCATTTTTAAACCACTACATGGAATTCGCCTTTGTTGAAGTAAGTTCGAATGGCGTCGATTTTGTGCGTTTTCCATCCGATTCTGAAATACAAACAACATCACAGTTGGGTAATGCCTCACTCGCTGATTGCCGTATGGTAAACAATCTGGCAGGTAAATATCGTGCGGGATTTGGAACTCCTTTCGACCTGAGTGACGTGGCACAATTACACGACAGCGTTGATGTTCAGGCGATCTCACACATTCGTCTCATCGACGTTATTGGAGCAATAAATGGCTTGCATGTTTCATTGGATGCTGATGGACAAGCGATCAACGATCCGTATCCTACACCGTTTCCATCTGGTGGTTTTGACCTCGATGCTGTGGGCGTCATCCATCAATATGTTGGATTAACAGAATCGAAGAAAGGAAATTGGACACTCTATCCAAATCCTACAAAGGGAAGCTTACACGTCACCGGGGAATTCTCAAATCAAAGGGTCGTTGTACGTGATCTATTAGGTCAGATCGTTCACGAGGAAACATTGGTTAACAATACCTTAGACCTTCAGGCACTATCCGATGGTTGCTACCTGATTGAACTGGGAGCAAGGGTTCAAAACATCGTGCTTCAACGATAATTTTTTTGGTCGCCATTTTTAGTGCAAAAACCTGGCTTAAAAAAAAGTTTGAATAGAGTCGTCCCGTCCATTTCTTTCATTTATTACTGAAAGTTTCATATATTTGAAACATGACATTGGAACAGGCGAAAAATCAGTTCATTCAAACGTGGGGAAGTTACGGAACCCAATGGGGAATCAACCGCACGATGGCACAGATCCATGCGTTGTTGCTGGTCAGTGAGGGTCCGCTATCTACTGATGAGATCATGCAGCACTTATCCATCTCACGGGGCAACGCAAACATGAACATCCGTGAATTAGTGAATTGGAACCTGTTGTATCGGGAAACGATCTCCGGTGACCGCAGAGAGTATTTCCGGGCAGAAAAAGACATGTGGGAAGTCGCGAAACGCATTTTACAAGAACGCAAACGCCGCGAATTCGATCCATTGAAGCAACATTTGACGGAATTGAAGAAAGTGGAACAGAGTTACGAATCGATCAGTTTCGTAGCCACCATTGAGAATATCGAACGCTTGTTGAGTCGTACGGACAGCTTCAGTAAACTCCTGATCAAAGCGGACGAACATGTCTTTTTCGGACGATTATTGGAACTCTTCAAATAGACTTATTTTCATTTTTTACTGAAAATTCAAAATAAACAGAGAATTACTGCGAAAAAGTTTGAAGTATTACTACCGATAAATAATATTATAGTATTGATTTAAAAAGAATAAATCTAATTTACCTGAATCAAAAATTTAACTTAAAGTAGACGTTTCAGTAAACTAAAATAACGGTATGGTGGATACTTGATTTTGAAATCGATCCACGAAGAAGAGCGCAAGATGGCTTTCTCGTGACTAAACGCAAGAAAACTTGCCTTTCCATGGTATTTCCCCATGCCGCTATTCCCTACTCCACCGAAAGGTAACTCGTGATTCGCTACGTGCAACAAGACGTCATTGTGACAAAACGCACCAGAAGCCGTTGACGTGCGTAAAGCATCCGCCCCGCGATCTGAACCAAAATAATACAAAGCAAGCGGTTTGTCCAATGTGTGCAACTTTTCGATCACCGTGCTCAGCTCATCGAATTCCATGATCGGTAAGATCGGACCAAAAATCTCGTGCTGCATCACGGCATCTTCCCAGGTCACGTTATCCAGTATGGTTGGCGCAAATTTTCGGTTCTCCTGATCTACTTGTCCGCCATAACGAATCGTTCCTGCTTGCAAATAACCACTTAAACGTTCGATTGCCGCTTGATTCACAATATGCACATAATCCGGATGCATCATCGGATCTTTTCCATACATCTCCTCAACGCTTTTCGTAAATGCTTGTATAAACGCTTCCTTCTTCGATCGATGGATCCAAATATGATCGGGAGCAATACAAGTCTGACCGGAATTGATCAGTTTTCCCCAAGCAATCCGACGTGCTGCAACTGGAATATTCGCATCGTGATCGATGATCGTCGGACTTTTTCCTCCCAATTCTAAAACCACCTTTGACAGGTGCTGTGCGGCCGCCTGCATCACAATCTTGCCAACCCGGGAACTGCCGGTAAAGAAGAAAACATCGAACGGACACGAAAACAATTGCTGATTGGTTTCAATTTCACCTTGTACAACCGCGATGTAATTGGAATCGAAATATCGCTCGATCAACTGCTCGATCAACACCGCTGTTTTTGGTGTTGCCGGAGACGGTTTCAAAATGGCTGTACACCCGGCTGAAATAGCTCCGATCAGTGGATTGATCACCAATTGAAATGGATAATTCCACGGAGATATGATACAGGCTGTTCCCATGGGTTCTACTTGAATCGACGAGCGGGAAGGAAACAAAGCGATTGGTGTAGACACGGGTTTATCCGCCATCCATTCCGACAAATGCTCCAAATGAAGCTCGATCTCCTTCAACAATAATGCAATCTCTGTCAGATATGTTTCCTCTTTGGATTTATTTAAATCATCGCGTAAGGCACGATAGATCTGATCCTCATTTTCTAAAATGAGTTGCTTCAAGTGTTTTAGTTGCTTTCTTCTAAATGCAATCGGTCGGGTAGCTCCGGATTGGAAAAAGGTGCGTTGTTTGTGGTATAAAGCGGGAATCTGATCCATCATTTCGAAGTTTTAAAGAAGTCCATCATAAAGTTAAACATCCTCTCTATAAAAAACACAAAGCGTGATTGTTCTTTCCCATGCCCATTTTCTGTTCATTTCTGGTTTGACAGCTTCGCGGGCATTGAAAACGTGTAGAAAAAGCACCTACCATCCTACACCATGTGCCAATATGTGACCCGAACCGTCTTTTTTTTCCGGTCTGTAATGCTTATTTTCGACCTTTCAGAATTGTTCACATGTCCCAAGCAACGTTTATTTCAGCAATATCCAATCGGGAATTCCCAGAAAAAGAGCGGGTATACGGCCGGCTGATCCGAGAAAGCATTTTCAAGTTGATGCAGGAAGATCATCCGCACTTCCAAGCTTCGGATAGTTGCTCGATGGAAGAAGTCAATTTATACCGCGAAAAATACCTCGCTCAGTTGCTGGAGGCACAATTGGGAGAACTGAACACCTTGGAAAAAACAGTGTTGACCAGTTTAAGTGAGCAAACAACGATCACAGATAAACTCGATGAAGAACCCCAATTTTTAACTACTGGTCAACGGGTAGCAGATCAGGTGGCTACTTTTGGAGGATCCTGGACGTTTATTATATCCTTCTTCGTTTTATTGCTTCTATGGACAACCGCGAATGTGTTTTGGTTCAATAATAAGGGATTCGATCCTTATCCATTCATCCTGCTAAATTTGATTTTGTCTTGTATTGCTGCCCTACAAGCTCCGATCATCATGATGAGTCAAAACAGACAGGAGGAAAAGGACTGTGAACGTTCGAAAAAAGATTACATGATCAATTTGAAAGCGGAGGTGGAAATTCGCATGATCCACGATAAGTTGGACCACTTGATCAAACATCAGCAACAGGAATTATTAGAGATCCAGCGCTTACAGATCGAAATGATGCAAGACATCCTCAAAAAGATGAAACCATAATATGAAAACTATACATTGGATCATCGCTGTTGGATCTTTGTTTCTCTTTACAGCGTGTTATAAAAACTGCGACTGCAAACCGGAAGAACTCCGCATTTTCCTGGATGAAATGAATTTGCGATACGGCAATCAATTATCTGAAGACTCGATCGTTTGCAGAAACCGGGATGGTTTATGGATGGTCAAACACCACCAATTCCTCGACTGGCAGATCATGTACGACGAACAGCGTGTGGATAGGTATTCAGCGATGATCGTGTACAAAATGCCGATTCGGTACGCAAAATTGGTTGTTCCTTTTATCCGGCATGCACGCGAAAGCGGCTTGGAGATCGAATATATCGAGAAAGAGACTTTTGAAGACAGTTTGTTCTCCTTTAATTTAACTAAACCCGGCGGTGGAGGTCAAGTAAAACAAGCCTACAAATTCACCTCAAGTGGTTGGTTCAAGAAAGTGGACATTTCCTCATTCGGTACTATGGGTGAATACGTGGATCTAACGAGGAGATAAGATGGAACAGTCATTTTGGGAAGAGCGCTATCAAACGAATCAAACCGGGTGGGATCTGGGGACTGTATCTCCGCCATTAAAAGCGTATTTCGATCAGTTAACGAACAAAGATCTGCGCATTTGCATTCCCGGATGTGGTCGCGGACATGAAGCGATCTATTTGGCAAACAACGGTTTTTCTCAAGTGACCGTGATCGATCTTGTACAAGAAGCCTTGGATCATGTTCGCCTGCAAGCACCTACCGTTCGGTGTATCCACGGTGATTTCTTTGAATTACATGAAACCTTCGATCTGATCGTAGAACAAACGCTTTTTTGCGCCATTCATCCCAGTATGCGTTCACAGTACGCCGCACATGTACCGACTTTGCTCAACAACGACGGGAAATTGGTCGGCTTGCTCTTCAACAGAGATTTTGAAGGCGGACCTCCTTTTGGCGGTTCACGAGAAGAATATATGGATCTTTTTGGTTCACATTTTACACATTTCTCGTGCGAAACCTGTTACAATTCGGTGGCACCACGACAAGGTACAGAAGTATTCATTCTAGCAAAACCCTGATATGTTTTTCATCGCTTCAAAAATATTCTACTTTTTGTTAAGTCCTTACACATGGCTCCTGATCGCGTTAGGATTTGCTTTTTTTTCGAAAAAAGAAACGCGGCGCAAGCGTGCACGCCAATCTGCTATCGCGATCATCTTGATCTTTTCCAATTCATTTTTATACAAAGAAATATGTCGCCAATGGGAGATCTTTGGCACGCCGATCAATCAAACCGGACATTATGATGTGGCCATTGTATTGGGCGGAATGACCGACTTCAACAACGATTTACAGGAACTAAGTATTCGTCGAGGTGGAGATCGCATTTGGCAAGCGATTTCCTTATACAAAACGGGACATGTCAAAAAACTCCTGATTAGTGGCGATCACGGCAATTTGATCGATCGCGGACTTCACGAGGCGGAACAATTAAAACACGTCCTGGTTCGCTGGGGCATTCCTGAAGCAGATATTTTAACGGACATCAAATCGCGTAATACGCACGAAAATGCGGTAGAAACTAAAAAAGTATTGCAGCAAGCACTTCCTCAAGCCAAAAAATTACTCCTGGTTACCAGTGGTCGACACATGCGCCGGTCGCTCGGTTGTTTCGAAGCTGTTGGACTCCGATGCACGCCATTTTCCACCGATCTGTATACCGGACCAAAACGATTTTACACCTTCGAGGATTTTCTCATTCCGAATGTTTCCGTAATGGATGATTGGCATGGATTGATCAAAGAATTTGTGGGTTACGTGGTTTACGACATGACTGGGAAAATATGAGATTCGAATGGCCACAAGCGACGATCGATTGGTTTCCTGATTTTCTTTCCGCAGAAGAAGCGAAAACCTTGTTTGAACGACTGGAACGCGAAACGCCTTGGCAAGGTGGAACCATCAAGTTATTTGGGAAAACACACGCCATTCCGCGCTTGGAGTGTTACTATTCCCAAAATGGCGAATCCTACAGCTATTCCGGTAGGAATTTATCCGTCTTTCCACTCCCCGACTATTTAAAAACACTGCTCGATCGCGTACAACGGGTTAGTGATCAGGCATTCAATGCCGTGTTATTGAATTACTATCGAAACGAACGCGATTCGAATGGTTGGCACGCAGACGATGAAAAAGAATTGGGACTAAATCCGGTGATTGCAAGTGTGAGTTTAGGCGCGACACGCGTCTTCCAATGCAAACACAAAACACAAGCACTTCGAAAAAATCTGGAACTCACACACGGATCACTCCTGATCATGGGAGGCGAAATGCAGCACTACTGGAAACATCAGATAGCTAAAAGCCCACAAGTTCTTGGACCGCGTATTAATTTGACATTCCGAACGATTTATCAGTGAGATCTATTGGTCCTTTAATTGGCTGTAGAAACTTGCTTTTCAACAATCAAAATTCCTACGCCTATCGTTCTGTTGTCATTTGCTTGTTGTATTTGCGTGCATGGATCATCCCGACGATCACAGGTGCCGGAATAAGGATCCAGGAGGCGTAATCGAAAAATGTTGCTTTTACTTTCAAGTGCTCAAGCAGCTGAGATTCATCCTGTCTTTGCGCATCGATGTAACACAAGGTGTCGGTCTTGGTAATCATCGGTATACCAATGCTATCAGGAAATGGATTGTAGCGAAAATGCCAGCCTTTCGCGTCGGTTAATGAACTATCCTGTTGAAAATTGGAATAAAACTTATTGAAATAAATGAATGCTTCGCGGTTGCAATCGATCTCTACGGGATGTGCGTCGTGATCGCCTTTGCTCATGATAGCGGGCAATCCAATGCGCACTAGATACGCCCAACCCATCCGCTTACTTTGCAAGTAATGACCATATTCATGCTGAAACAATTTGTTATCCGGATTTGGCGCGATGGTTTTACGTGCCAGAATGTACGTTCCCAAACAGACTCCCGGCCAAGCAACGTTCATATTGACAACGACACTGCCATTTGCATAGCTCACTTGGTTGACTTTGCGCGTAAAGGTACTGTATGTTTGAGCCGTTAATAATCCACCGATCGTTTGTGGTGTTTGGTAAACAAATCGGGAAGCAACTTCACCAATTCTTTTACCTGATCGTTGATTGGAATCACTTATAAAAAGTCCTCCCCAAATACGAAGATCGTGTTTTGACCGTTTCACCGCTTCCTTCCAAGCAGAAGAAAAACGACTATCTTTTCCGTGAACAAATCCTCCCACGTAGCCACACACCCAGGAATCAACGATAAAAAAATCGGTTGTACGCAACTTGTGCTCACCGGCATGAACGACAGTAAAACTAAGAATCCAGACCAATATGAACGGCAATCGCTGCATGCTTGTATAACGAAAGTGGTAGTCCATTTAGTGTTCGATCAACAGTATTTTCAAAAAGGGAACGGATATCTGTTTACTTTATTTCATCCGGTGAAACTGACGTAAACATGTTACTTGCGCAACTTCTTGGCCGGCAATTGCAGACCCAATCCCCCACTGGCCAAAAACTGATCCAACGGTTGGGTGCGCCATGGATCTTGCATGTGTTGGTAAGCAACTTCCGCGAAGAAATAGAAATAATCATACACGTGAAATTGCAGTCCGGCATTCAACGAGATCGTTGGTTGATAGCGACGCTGATCGTAGCCTATGGTCTGTATTCCGGAAAGTCCAGCTCCCAATCCGACGAACGGATCCCATCGTTTCATGGGAAAGAAACGCATGAATCCCGCTTGAACCAGGGTATGATCATTGATCCCCTCATTCCCCTTCTGGGTACTTGTAAATACATAAATATCCCCTCGAAATGCATAATGATCATCTAAGCGAACGGTGAGATTTCCTCCAACGTAATTGTTCAAGGCATCGTGATTCAACATTTTTGCCGGATAGAGCGTAGCCGTTGTTTGCACCAATCCACTGCGTTCTCCCTTATCTAGTTCTTGCGCATGCGTCAGAAATGCTGTCAAGCTTGCGAGTAGTACTATTTTCCACCCCATAGATCTGCAATTGCGTAATGAATACCAACCGTGAACAACAAATGTCCCTCCATCACCCCACCTTTTTCCGAATGAAATTCAACAGCACCATCATGGACATCAGCGTGCACGTGCGTCCCTAAATGAAGCATGTACTGCGCCATGATGCTCAGGTCTAAGCGCGGACTTAAATTGAAGTGATTACCAACACCGGCTTGAATGGCACTACTCCAACGCTGAATAGCATTGTTTCGGTTTGCCAACTCTACATGATGGGTGTAATCAAAACAATGTCCTGCCAGTACATACGGTTGCCATTTCGGACGTGGAGCTTCACGCAGGTAGTACAGCACACTCCAACCAATATGATAATCTTCTCTTCGTGTCAAAGAATTCGTTGCCGGCAGATAATCAAAGAACCATTCGGTGTTGATCCGATCGCTTAAACGCACGCGAAATTGTCCCCCAATCCCCAGTGCGGAGCGTTCATTTCCATTTGCGTTGAAGGTACTGAATGTGGAACGTTGTCCTACAGAGACTATTCCTCCGTACGTTCCTTTAACAGCAATATCTTGAGCAAAACTGCTTCCGACGAGGAGCAAACATCCTGCGAGTAGGTTCCGGCTTTTCATGACAACCTTTTTAGATGAAACGGATTTTAATCAGGTTTCGTATAAAAAAAGGGGCCGAAGCCCCTTGCAAATTATTCAATGCCCATTTTCTGCATCACTTCATCGCTCACACCTGTGGTGGAATAACCACCATCGTGGAACAAGTTCTGCATGGTTACCATTCGAGTTAGATCCGAGAATAAGGAGATGCAATAATTGGCACAATCCTCCGCACTTGCATTTCCAAGTGGTGCGATCGAATCCGCGTAATCGTAAAAATCTCCAAATCCCTTAATTCCTGAACCAGCTGTAGTTTTTGTTGGCGACTGAGAAACGGTATTGACACGTACTTTTTTCGCCACTCCGTAGTGATAACCAAAGCTACGTGCAATCGATTCCAACATCGCTTTAATATCCGCCATATCGGTGTAGAATGGATAGGTACGTTGAGCAGCTGCATAGGTCAACGCCACCACACTTCCCCAATCATTGATCGCGTCCATTTTATAAGCGGTGGCCAACATTTTGTGCAAGGACATCGCAGACACGTCCAATCCTTTGTTGTAGAAATCGTAATTCAACGACGTGTAAGGAATATTTTTGCGGATGTTCACCGACATTCCGATCGAGTGCAAAACGAAATCGATCTTACCACCCAAGATCTCTTGAGCTTCGGTAAACAATTTTTCCAAATCTTCTGTACTTGTAGCATCTGCCGGAATAATTTTCGAATTCGTTTTTTCCGCCAAAGCATTCAATTCTCCCATACGCATGGCGATCGGTGCATTTGTCAAAACAAACGTTGCTCCGTGTTCGTGTGCTTTTTCAGCTACTTTCCACGCGATCGAATTTTGATCCAACGCTCCTGTAATTATTCCTCGTTTTCCTTCAAGTAATTTAGCCATTGTAAACTGTTTTATTCGTGCAAAGTTAGGATTTAATTTTAATTGGAAATGCTATTGCGCGGGCAACTCCGTGAACGATTCGTTCAACAATCCATAGCTTGGTTTTTCTGTTCCATTATCGTATTCTACTGTGATGATTCCTGATCCGATGTTGATCTGAAATAACTTCCCGGCAGTTTTCTGTTCGATGTAGTTGTACCCCAAATCGATCAAATCTTCCCCGCTCAGGCGAAACAAATTCATCTGAATCGCTTTTTGATCAGTTAAACCGATCAACAGCACATCTGTGATCCCCGGCGTCATTTCAACTTCGTACACCTTTACCAGCACATCATTCAAATCGTTCAATTCCCATTCGCCAATGACATTAACGGTACTTCCAATGCGTACCATGCATTTCACTGTATTTGTACCTTCAATAACAGAAACTAAAGTCTGGTACTTCGTCAAGAAAAGTCCTTTCACGTTCGGAGATTCTCCGGTAGAATGAAAATCAGCGATCAATTTGCTGTTTCCGGTCACGCGTAAGACTTCCTGTCCGAAAGCAGTCATCGAAAACGCAAGCAAACAAAGAGTTATAACCTGTTTCATCCTTTCGTAAATTGAAGTTCCAAACCATCGTAGGCAACGCGCACGTGTTCCGGTAAGATCGCATTGATCTCCTCGTGTGTGCCGAACAAATGGGAAATGTGTGTCAAATATGCTTTTTCTGGTTGTACCAAATCAATAAAAGCCAAAGCCTCTTCCAAATTGAAATGTGAGATATGCTGTTCTTTACGCAGCGCATTCACCACCAATACTTTCACTCCGTTCAACTTTTTACGCTCTTCGTCGGAAACGGTCTTGGCATCTGTTATGTAGGCAAAATCGCCAAAGCGAAAGCCTAACACGGGCATTTTGTAATGCATGACTTCCACAGGAACGACCATTCCTGATCCCGGTAATTCAAAAGGTTCTTTGGTGATGTCTTTTATCTGTAATTGAGGAACACCCGGATATTTATCTGCTGAAAACACGTAGTGATATTCCCGATGCAATGCGTCTTTCACAGCTTTTGTGCAATAAACATCCATATCGCGATTCTCTTTGAAATTGAAAGCCCGAACATCGTCTAACCCGGCCAAATGATCCTTATGTTCATGGGTGAATAATACGGCCTGCAAACTCTGTACTTTCTGACGTAACATTTGCTGTCGAAAATCGGGACCCGCATCGATCACGTAGTTTTCAGTACCAAAGGTCACCAGTACCGAACAACGAAGGCGATCATCATTGGGATCTTCGGAGGAACACACATGACAATCACAGGCGATTACAGGAATTCCCTGAGAAGTTCCCGTACCCAGAAACACAACTTTATCCGGCGTCATCGCTTGCTTTTCCATACTTGCACAAAAAGCAAAGACCAGCCAACTATCAGTAATAATCCTCCAATTGGAGTGATCGGACCGAAGAACTTAATGAGTAAGTTATCGCCGCCGATGGAACTAAGGACTAATCCGTAAATACTTCCGGAAAACAAGATCACACCAATGAGCAAAAATCGAAAAATACGTATTCCGATCTCAGAGAATTTCGACGACAGAGCGGCCAAAGCTAAAAACGCCAAACCATGGGTCAACTGATAGCGAACGCCGGTTTCAAAACTGACTAATTTATCCGGATCCGAAACAACTTGTTTCAACCCATGCGCACCAAATGCACCCAACGCTATACCCACTGCGATCATGGCGATTCCCGTGAGCAACCATTTTCTTTCCATACCGCGAATTTAGCGAAAAGAAAGCGCTTGAATTATTTTTCCTTTTTCTTGGAAATAACCTTGACCAATTCGTAAATGAATCGGGACTGATTGTCTGCCGGATTTTCGCGCAACGTAATGCGAATAGATAGGTCGTAGGTGTATCCTTCTTCAAAGTTGAAACCATCAACCGGTTCTGGCAATACTTCCCAAAAATCGGTTCCGATGGATGCTCCTTTTTGAACCATGAAGCAAGTTTTATCGGCACTGAATCCGTCGCAAGCTACCTTGTGCGCTTGAACACGCATGGTAATCAACTCAGAACTTTGTACCGCCTCAACAGGATCTACTCCCTGATACGCATGCGTCAATGGTGCAAACATCAACATTAAAAGTGCAGCTGTAATTTTCATAGGTTTTGATTTGTGCTAACAAATTACAAAAAAAAAGGAACACTCCTAAAAATGTTCCTTATTTTTTCTTATCGTTTATTGTTTTGAACGAATTCTGTAAACTCTTCTTTTTCAGTTTCAAAGGTAAACAACTTGTTTAGTTGCAAGGCATTCACTGAATCGGTCAATCTTGGGTACATGAATTTTGCGATCTCCAAACGATCTCCGGAGAAAGTCAATGTTTCCAAGATCTTAGCCGCTTGAACCGTGGATAAGCAACTTGTTTTCAAGGTACTTCGAATCGAGGTCAAACGGTCTTCATCAAAACTCATTTTTTTCAATTCATCCACGTAGGTCGTACTCGTGAAAACTTGATTACAAGTCACAATTACAGGTTGTTTTGTAGTCGATGGTACAGAAACAGGCGCCTGCTGAACCGGTGGAACAGTTTGTCCATTGGTTTGCACTTGTTGTTGAATATTCGATGAGGAACTACTTGAAGAAGTCGTCGTTGTGGTAGTTGTGGTAGTCGTCTGTGTATTCACTCCTTCATTTCCAGTCCCCATCCCGCTCATGGAAATACCAATATTCATATTGATCGTTTCACCCGTCTCCGGATCTACGATCGTGGTTGAAGTTCCCACATTCCCATTTCCTGTGGCAGTTGGATCTGTTACTGAAACATTCATATTGATCCCACCGGTTTGAGCATTTCCGTTTGTTTGGGTAGTCGTTGTGGTTGTTTGGGTACTCTGGATCGTTGTTCCAGATTGAACATTGCCCGGATTTTGCGTATTCGTCACGGTCGTCGAAACTCCGCTATTTTGCTGCGATACTGGCGGAGTTACCACTGGTTGTGGCGTTTGTACCGGCGTTTGTACTTGTGGCTGATCGGAATACACGGCCTGTTCATTCGGACGATAGTTTACATTCGTCGCACCGCCTGGAGCTTGTGAACCACCACCGGTTGTACCGAAATACTGCAGTTTGCCTTTTCCTTTTTTAAAGGTAACACGCGCCAAGTAATCTCCCGGCTCCGCCAAATAGATCTTTTTGTTGATATCTGCCGTTTTTCCATCGGCAAAAATCAATTTCACTTCGTAGGAACCCTCGGTCAACCCAGCCACTTTCACGTTCGTAAGTGGTAAGGAATTTTGTTTGATCCCATTCATAATGACGAAGAACTGTTGTCCGCTGTTATTGAAAACCGTCAATGAATACGATTGTGCAAATCCGGAGATTGCGAGTAATAGTACAATTGCAAGTGTAAATATTTTCATAGTGTTTTATTTTTTATGAACGCCGTTTAACCAGTACTGTGCCAAAATACAACAGAAAAACTTAATTTCTTGTTAAACCTCCATCATGCTCTGTGCATTTTCGAGTGAAACGGCCGTGATTTGATCACCTGACAACAATTTTGCAATCGCTTTCACGCGTTCTTGTGGATCGAGGTGCGAAATCTCTGTTCGGGTTTGAGCAGCACCGTGATCTTTACGCACTTCCAATTGATGCATTGCTTTAGCTGCCACCTGTGCGAGGTGCGTGATAGCGATCACTTGTAAATGCGCCCCCATCTTTTGCAACATTTTGCCGATGCGCAGCGCAACTTCCCCAGAAACACCTGTATCGATCTCATCCAAGATCAAGGTTGGCAAGGATTTCTTCGCGCTTAGAGTTGCTTGAATGGCCAACATGAACCGGGATAATTCTCCGCCACTGGCTGCTTTTTCGATCGGTTTCGGCTCCAAGCCTTTGTTTGCACTGAACAATAATTGAACGCGCATACCTCCATTGATATCCGGCGTTTCCGTCTTTTCGATCACGAACATGACCTGCGATTCGGACAATTTCAATTCATCGAGTAACTGCAATAGATGTGGAACCAATTTCTGGCTGCTGTTCTGTCGCGCTTGAAATAATTTTTCAGCCAATCCGTTATACGTGTTCGTCGCCAATACCAACTCTTTCTCCAACTCTGCCAAGCGCTCATCGGCATTTTCCACTTGTGAGATCTTTTGCAAAAACGATCGTTCCAGCACCATCAAATCTTCTTGCGTCTGCACCTGATGTTTGCGCAAAGCATAATTGAAGCGATCTACCTGTTCCGTGATGATCGACAAACGCTCCGGATCTACTTCCAACGACTCCAATTGATTCGTAGCTTCTTGCGCAATGTCCTCCAACTCGATCAAACAAGCCTGAATGCGCTGAGCCAACTCGTTCAGTGCTGCATCTGTGTTTTTCCAGCGATCAATTCCGGAACGCACGCGATTCAAGCGATCTACAGCACCTTCTTCTCCGCGCACCACGTCGTCGATCAACTGAAAGGAAACACGCAGATCATCTACTTGATTGATGCGTTTTAACTCTTGTTCTAACTCCGAAAACGTCCATTGAGAAAGTCCCAATTTTTCCAATTCCTCTAACTGAAAACGGATGTAATCCAGTTCTTTGGCTTCATTGGCTTGAGATCGCAAAATGTGGTCGCGTTCCTTTTCCAAATTTTTCAGGGAACGAAAAGCTTGTTGAACAGCTTTAGCTAAAGCTAAGGAATCGCCAAACGCATCCAGTAGGTCGAACTGAAAATGCGCTGATTTCAATTCCAACGTTTCGTGTTGTGAGTGGATGTATACCAACTGTTCCGTCAACGCTTTGAGTTGTGTCAACTGAACCGGTGTATCGTTGATAAAAGCCCGCGATTTTCCTTGAGCCGTTATTTCACGACGAATAAACGTTTCCTCTTCCCAATCAATGTCTTCCTGATCAAACCATTCCTTCATAGTTGGAGAGATCATGAATCGACCTTCCACTATGGTTTTTTCATTTTGATTTCGGATCACAGAATAGTCTGCACGTTCCCCCAAGATCAAGTTCAGGGCTCCTAATAAGATTGACTTTCCACTTCCTGTTTCACCGGTAATGGCCGTGTAACCGTTCTCAAAATCGATCGTTGCGGCCTCAATGAGCGCGAAATTGCGGACAGTAAGGTGTTTCAACATTAGTTTAGAATTTCTTCGTAACGGGATGAATTAGCAGGATCGATCTTTTTTAAAACAGCGACAACTTCGGTTTTCTCCTGTGCAGTTGCATCCAAATAAAGATTTTTGAGCTCATCTCTTTTCGACTGAGCAAAATTCAAGAGGTTTATCGAATTCGGACGGGTAGCTGAAATCTTACTCATTTTATTCAACGCGGTATAGATAGCTTTTCGCGCCGTTTCCTTGTTTTCAAATAACTTATCCATCCCGAGTCGATGATACTCGTACAGGCCTTCACGCAGCGGCTCGAACAATTGCTGCAATTGATTATCGACTAACCAATAACGGTTTCGTTTACCTTGTTCATTCGATTTCCAACCCGGAGCTCCCGAATTTTGCGCATTCGTAACGATCTGCTGAGCTTCCGTAAAGTAAGGTGTTCCTCCTTTTAGCGAAAACGTGTCGTAATCCAAGCCAATGATGTAGTAGGCGTAGAATGCCAGGATAGAAGTCAAATTATCTCGAAATTGATTCGGCGCATAGATCAAGACCGTATTTCTCGAATAGGTGAATTGGAAATCATCATCCTGAAAATTGAAAACAGTCGTATTGTAGGAACTGTTGAAAACAGGTCGGGAATATTGAACTTGTATGGACCCCGAAAACGTTCCGTTGTTAATGGTCGTGATCTGCAACTGTAATTGACAATTGATGCGCTCCTCCACCTTAAACTTATCTTTGGTCCAGGCAGTATTGTTCATCATATCGTAGATCGTCTGTTTCAGCAGGTCAAACAATTCCTTTTCAGCAGAGGTAACTTCTGTTTTAATATCGGTAATGAGCGTTACCTGACAATTCAATTCCTGCGCCTGAACTGCTGTTCCGAACAATAAACTTAAAGCGACTATTAATTTCTTCATGTTAATTCTGCTAAGGCGTCGATCAGCACTGCTGCCAATGCGGTTTTTGATTGTAACTCAAAACTACGAATATTATTGTTGTTGCGAGCGAGGAGTTGCACAGAATTCGTATCGACACCGAAACCGACACCTTCCTGTCCCATTTCATTCAAGATGATCGCGTCCAATCCTTTGCGCTCCATTTTTCCGCGCGCATAGTTCAATCCATCCTGTGTTTCCAGTGCGAAGCCAACTACACGCTGGGTAGCAGTTTTTTCGGAGGCAGCCCACGACAAAATATCCGGATTCCTGGTCAAATTGATCTGCATGTCTTCCTGATCCTTTTTGATCTTGTGATCAGCGGAAGTCGCCGGTCGGTAATCTGCTACCGCTGCGGCAAAGATCCCCAGGTCACAAGTTTTCCATTCTTGTTGCACGGCCGCCAACATTTCTTGTGCAGAGCGCACGCGCTTCAGTGAAATTTTCGGGTGACTTACTGCACATGCAGAGGGTCCGGATACCAAAACAACCTCTGCCCCTTTCTGAGCTGCCGCCTCCGCCAGCGCAAATCCCATTTTTCCACTCGAATGATTTCCGATAAAGCGCACCGGATCGATCGCTTCGTACGTTGGACCAGCAGTGATCAAAACACGTTTCCCTACAAGACACTTATTAGATTCCAGAGCATCCTCTACGTAGACCAACAAGGTTTCCGGTTCCGCCATACGTCCTTCTCCTTCCAGTCCGGAAGCAAGAAATCCTTTTTCAGCAGGAATGATCGTACATCCATCGAACGCCAATTGTTCCAAATTCCGTTTGGTAGAAGGATGCGCGTACATGTCAAGATCCATTGCCGGAGCGATCAGAACGGGACATTTCGCTGACAAGAATGTTGCTAGTAAAAAATTATCAGAAAATCCATGGGCCATTTTTGCCAGGGAATTGGCTGTAGCCGGAGCGATGATCATGACATCTGCCCAAAGTGCCCATTCCACGTGATTGGTCCAGGAACCCGTTTTTGGATCGTAGAATTCCATGCCTACCGGTGCTTCCGAAAGTGTAGCTAGTGTGAGGGGCGTGATAAAATGAGAAGAGGCAGGAGTCATCATACATCTGACCTCTGCCCCTTGTTTTTTTAATAATCGAACGAAGGGAGCAATTTTGTAAGCTGCAATACCGCCGGTGACACCCACCAGCACACGCTTCCCTTTCAACGACATCGTATCTTATTCCTGTGTATTGCGGAAATACACTTGTTCATTTTTCATTTCTTCGATCGCCATCGCTACCGGTTTAGGCAACTTCTCGTAGAAGCGCGAAATTTCGATCTGCTCACGGTTTTCAAAAATCTCCTCCAGGTTGTCTGTAGAAGATGCAAACTCTTGCAACTTAGATGTCAACTCCTCTTTCAAAGAAGCGCTGATCTGGTTTGCACGTTTTGACATCACTACAATAGATTCGTAGATATTCGATGTACCGTTTTCCAGTTCGATCGTATCTCTGGTTACTGTAGAGCGTTCTGCATTGGTGTTTTTGAAACTCATGTTTACCTGTCTTTTTATTTAGTTGTTGGAGCTGCCTTCAATGCTTCCAGCTTCTCCGGATAATCTTTGAATTCGCGAAGATACGAGGAATTTGGAAATTCAGCAAGAAAATCATTGTAAGATTCCAAGGTTGCCTCAATTCGTTCGTCGATCTTTGTCTCAATACTGTTAATGGTTAGCAAAAAATAATTCCGTACCAAAATTGCGGAAACTTCTTCCCGATATGGTGACTTGGGAAAACTTTCTAGAAAGGCACTTGCGGTTACGGTAGCTGCACGGTAATTCTGTGTTTTCGCATACAAGCGCACATTGAGCACTTCTTTTGTTTGTAATTTGTAGCGCAATTGATTCATGATCACGTTACACGTATCCACACGCTCGGAATTCGGGAAAGTATTGATGAAATTCTGTAAATCGTTCAGGGCCATTTCCGTTTCATTTTGATCCAAACTTGGCTCCGGTGAATTTTGTACGGAACACATCGCACCCAAAAACATCGTTTCTTCAACGTGCTGTGAATAGGGGAATTTTGATGGAAATGACGCCAAATAATAACTAGCCATGTACCAATCCTCTACAGCGTAACACGCCTTCCCTAAACGGTAGTATGAAAGTTCTCCATTCGGAGATTTCGGTGAACGCTGATATACTTGTTCATACAATGCTACACAACGTTCGTATTTTCCATCGTCGTACAATTTGTTCGCTTCGGCAAACTTTGCGTTGTAATCATCTGATTTTAAAATCCTATTGTAATTGCTACAGGCACTTAGCAACCCAATTAAGACTGCGGTCAGTAATATTCTCATAGACTGCAAAAATAGGATAAAATTCATCCTCGTATTCTAAAAAATCACAATAAACGTCCTGCTTTGATCTCCATGAGTCGGTATAAACGATCTACAGACGGAATTTCCTGCTCTAAAAACGTCTCCACGTTCTTTTTATTTTCCATAAAGGTACATGCCGGATCGATTGGTGGCGCAATTCGAAAATAATGTAATTTCTTGTTCTGACGCGCTTGCTCTTGTAAGTGCAAATGATCCAATTCTGAGGTGATCTTCGTTGCCAATTTGCGTGCTTGTGTTCCAAAACTGATAAATACCAAAGAATCTTCGGGATACAAACAGGTAGCCAAATTTACAGCGTGTTGAATGGGGTTGAACACCTGATCATCCGCGGTACGCTGACCTGTGTTGGTAATGTCGGTCAATTCTTTTCGCACGAAACGATCCAACAATGCATCAACGCGCATGGAATCTTGGTAAGGACTCGTTGTTGTAAGCGGTATTAATTTTCCGGTTAACAGATCGTGATGCGTTAATAAAACATGCTTTTGCAGATCCCGAAAATTGTATTTCATACAAGGATGATCCGCCCAACTCGTTTGTAATGGACCTTTCATCGCCATTTGTGCTGCCAAACTTTTTATGAATACATGAAAGCGATCCGGACAAGCCGCAAGTAATAAGGGAAGAATATTCGATTCACCATAACCGACGGACAGATCAACCCATGAAAATGTAAAACGCTCACCTGCGGCATCAAAAAATCGATCCTGCAAATAATTCAGGGTCAGTACCGGAGCCTCGAGTGATCTAGGTCCTCCGTCAAAGCAGAGTATGATGCGATACGTGCAGGACATACCACAAGCTACAACTTTTATTTTAAAGTTATATGATTACTATTCAGAAAGTTAAACTGATCGAGCCAAACATAGCTCTCTATGAATATCAACGTACACGCAACTGTTTTCCCACCTGTAAAGTAGTCGTTGGTCGCATGCCATTCAAACTGCACAATTTGGAAACGGTGGTGTTGTGTCGAGATGCGATCTCTGACAACGTATCTCCCGGACGAACCTTATAATATTTTCGAGCACCGGCTACTTCCGGTTTTCGTTGTACAGCTGCGATTACATCGCCGCTTTCCATTTGATCGCTTGGTTTTGCACCCGGACGGAAAATTCCGCGATGCACCATCAAGTTTTCATCTTTGATCTCTTTCTTAGCAAAATCGATGACCTCTTCCGGATTCATTGGAGCATCGTAGAAACGCACTTCAAAATGTAAATGCGGTCCAAATGAACGTCCCGTGTTTCCACCCAAACCGATTGGTTCTCCCGCTTTCACTTCTTGGTCAGCAACTACCAAATGCTTGCTCAAATGGGCGTAAAACGTTTCCAAGCCGTTGTGGTGACGGATGATTACCAAGTTTCCGAATCCACCGTCGTTCCATTTGGCGTAACGGATTTTTCCAGACCATGCCGCGCGAACTGTATCTCCCACATTTAAATCGAGATCGATCCCGTTGTGATAACGACCACTTCGGTAGCCATATCGCGATGTTACCACCCCTGGAACTGGAATGTGAAAATCGCGGTGAGCTTCATCATTCACGCACAACCAAACCGTGTCTTTGATCTTGGTCATGTCGTTCTTCTGGTCGGAGGTGTAACACACGTTGTTATCCCAACGTTGGGTGAAACGGTACGTAGAGTCATGCTCGAAAATGGCAGCCACTTTCGGATTGAGAATACCGTCGAAGACTTTGTCATTCAAATATCTCCAGGTTCTGTTCGCATAGATGATCATTTTCCCTTCAGGCGTGTCAATGGTATCCAAAATGGATTGACCAAAGCTTCCGAAGGATAGCAGAGCAAGGAGAACAGTAAGGAGATGTTTCATGCGATTCTTGTTTTCCGATTTGGACAGGCCAAAGATAGCCGATTTTTCAGCAGCGGTGGGACAAAAAAAAGTTAATTCTACACAACGGACTGTTACTAGCGATCCATTTGCGGTGCTTTTTTATCTACGTCGCGCACGATGATGTCGTAAAATAAATCTTCATTCGGCTTCACCAGATCAATCAAACCACGATCTCCGTAAGCTTCTTTAGCCGGAACCAAGATCCACAATTTATCAAAGAGTGAGCGGCCTTTCATGGCTTTTTTCAAGCCCGGAACCAATCCGTTATCATTTAAACGGAAGGTAAACGGAACTCCACGTTGATAGGAGTTATCGTAACGTGGATTCGATTTGGTACCCACGAAATAATGGATCGCCACCTCGGAATTCTCGCCAATTACAACCTTTTTAAATTCTTCGCTATCCTCTAAGCGCCACACTTTTGTCCCATCGATATTCGCTGTGGGAGGAATGCGTTTTCCAACTCGCAAGAAAATAATATTTGCTGCATTTGGCGGGATCACACCCGGAATTCCTTTTTCACCGCGCGCTAATTTAGGCGGCAAGAAAATCTCCACAAAATCACCAACATGCAATTCATTCATGGCCAGATCCCAACCACTGGTTTGCATGTTGTACCCTACCAAAAACGGGATCATGGTTCGTTTCAACAAGTGATTTCCGTCCACCACTTGTCCGTTATCCAAGGTCAATTTGAAATTGATCTCATACACCTCACCTACTTGCAGGGCCTCGCCGTTTCCTTTTTCGAACCATTGGATCTTCATGCCATTCATGAAATCCTTTTTGTCTACAATCTGTGCTTTCGGCTCCAGTAATTTTTCCGCTTCGGTGCGCGTATCGCTTTCTACTTTGTTGGTTTTCGCGAGGTCTTTATCCTTGCTAACTCCTGACGTTTCGCAAGCAAGTAAGATAAAAAGTGCCGACAGCGGCAACAGACCGATCCTATGTTTTTTCATGATCATTCTAATTCAATCAATTTGATATCCACCACTAAAGGTGATAATGGCGGAATCTTATCCAGATCCCCTACCAATCCATGCGCTAAATGGCTTGGAAAGATGAGTTTTGCTCTTCCGCCGACTTTCATGAGTTTTATCCCTTCGTGAATTCCGGATTCCATTTCGCTGTTATCGACCCGGAAAACATCCAATTCGTCTTTGGCTGTGCGGTAACATTCCGTGCCATCTAACAAGAAGATCGCGTATTCTACTTTTGCGTCTTGACCCGGTTTTGGAAGTTCTCCTTCACCCGACTTCAACTCGACGTAACGCAAACCGGTACCCGTTTCCAGTGGCTTCCAATTTTCGTGCTGCGCCAAATACATGCGAATGTCTAAGTCCTCTTCCATGGCCAGTTCCTCGTTCAACTTGGCTGATTTGTCGTTATTCCACTCCGGAATCTGTTCTTCCGGTTTATCGGTGCTACAAGAAGTCAAAGTACCGATAACGAGCAGTCCTAAGATATACGTCCACTTTCTCATGCTGTTCTGGGAATGAAATTCGCGACATTGGTTACAAACTTTTTGATCGTTTCTTGCATGGTCAAACTGCTAATTCCTCCCGATGCATAGGCATGTCCGCCGCCTTCAAAGTGTTGTCGAGCCAATTCATTGACCACATACTCGCCTTTCGAACGGAAAGAGATCTTGATCTTTCCATCCTTTTCCACGAACAATACTGCCATTTTGATCCCGTCGATTCCCAACACCTGATTGACCAAGCCCTCGGTATCACCTTTTTGATAATTGAAACGATTCAATTCGTCATTGGTCAGACTCACATAAGCGATTGGTAATTCCGGTAAGCACACCAATTTTTCAGAAAGAGCGAAACCGCGCAAGCGAATGCGATCAATGGTATTCGTATCAAAAATGGCCTCATGGATCTCCCAATGTTTTACCCCAATACGCAACAAACGCGACAAAATATCGTGTGTGTGTGCATCCACGGATGGAAAGCGGAACGATCCGGTATCTGTCATGATACCCAAATACAAACACGTCCCTGAAATTTCATCCAAAACATCCGCTTGACCGATTGCCTCCAACCATTGAATGACGAGCTGAGACGTTGAACAAACTGCTGTTTCAGAGATCTGCAAAGAACAGAATGGATCTGGAAATAAATGGTGATCGATCATGATCTTTTGCGCCTTGGTATTGACCAACACCGATTGCATATCTGTTCCAACGCGCGATGGTTCATTATAATCCAAGCAGAAGATGAGATCTGCGTTTTCAAGTAATTCTGATGCTTCAATGGTTTGCGTATCGAAATGAACGATGGTTTCCGCACCGGGCACCCATTTCAGGAATGCAGGCGCCGCATCGGGATGAACAACACGCACCATTTTCCCCCATTTTTTGAGAACGTGAAACAAGCCCATGGAGCTTCCGATCGAATCACCGTCCGGAGATCTGTGGGAAGTAATTACAATGTTGTTGGCAGCCTGCACTGCTGCGTATATTGCGTTTGCGTCTGTCATAGTATAAAAAAGCCTCGTAAAGTTACGAGGCTTTTGGAATATAGTTGCGATTTCTTTTAGAATCCGAGTTTTGTACTGCGTTTCGTTTCTACCAACACACCAATACATACTGGTTTCTTTTTGTCACCTCCGGTCATTTTCACGGAAACGAAAACCTTGCGTGTCTCGTTCGTTGTGAACTCCAAAGCCTGTCCGCCGGTTTGATCCGAACTTGCCAGGGTTTTACGCACGCGTTTGTAGACCTCTTTTCCACCTTCATTTTTCTTTTCCACCACCATTTCGTACACTTCATACGAAATCGTTCCTGCGCTTGGCAATTGCGCCTTCGTAGTCAAACGGTAATCGAATCCCGGTTGTGCGATGAACGACATTTCGTACGATTCATCCGATGTAATAGCCGCAGAACGCGATTGCGAACTAACGGCGTAACCGTCTTTCTCTTTGGCTTTCGCTTTGTCTTTTGCGATGGTCTCAGCAGTGGGACATTGTGCGTAAATAACCAATGCCAGTGTGCTAACTAAAAAAGTACTGATAACTGTTTTCATACTCGTGAATTAGGCGTTAACAATTTTCTTGCGGATCTCAGAAACTTTCTGTTGTAAGTCAGCAAACACCGCTGCTGTCAGTTTACATGTTTCACCTCCGGAGAAGTTCAATTTTCCGTTCGCATTCTCAACGCGCGTCTCGGAAGAGGCGCAATCCATCTTTCCGTACACATCCAGAATCGCTTGAATATCTGCCGTAAATGCTTTCACGTCGGCGTTATCTTGATAGCTTACTAAAAACTCCATCAGGTTTTCTGCAACTAACTTTTGATCCGCGATCGCTTTTTCCAATTTCGGTGATTTACCATACCCTTTCGAGCTTCCGATCATCAGATGCATGGATTCGATCCAACCACCGACAAGCATCAACGACAATTCTTCGCCTTTTTCGATCTCGATCAAGCGCTGGAAAGTCTTGTTGTACGTTTCATCACTCAAACGGAACAAGGAATCAGCATTTCCATCCCATTTTTTGGCCAATTCGCCTAACTGATTTCCAAAAACTTGTGCGACACCAATATCCTTTCCAAGCTTTTCTAATTTCCCGAAATAGGACAGGTATTTATTTGTTTCGTTGAAGGAAGTTAGATAGGCTACATCAGCCGTGTACACGCCGAAATTCAACGCTTTTTGAGCAGTCGTCGTGTATGTGTCAGCCATATTCGCATCGTGCATGATTGCCGTATTCTTTTTCACATCCAACTTGGATATCAGCGCAAATTGTTCACTTGGCGAAGGGATATTGTAGTCCACCAGAACTTCCTGGGTATTTTCCGACATCGCAGTATCCACTGCTGCTTCTTTTTTATCGGCTCCACCACACGAATACAAGAGCACCGAGCACGACATGAGGTATAAAAACGTCTTTTTCATCTGAATAGTTTGGTTACGAATCTAATAAATAATTCACGGACAAGGATTTACCCGATCAATTTTCTAGTTTCTGCACAGATCTGTTGACGCAGTCCGTCTGATACAGGAACCAACGGCAAGCGCATGAACTCTTCCATCCAACCGAGTTCTTTTAGAGCCGCTTTCACACCGCCCGGGTTTCCTTCAGCAAAGAACATTTTTGTAATTGGCATCAGAGAATAATGCAATTTTCGAGATGTTTCAAAATCACCTTCTAAGGCAGCTTTAACCATGGCCGCGAATTGTTTCGGGAAGGAATTCGCCACAACCGAGATCACTCCATCCGCACCGGCAGCTATCAAAGGCAATGTGATCGCATCATCTCCGGAAAGCACTAAGAAATCACTTGGTTTATTGCGTATGATCTCCATGATCTGTTCCATATTCCCAGAAGCTTCTTTCATAGCAACGATGTTTGAGATTTCCGCCAATTCAAGAGTTGTTTCAGGCAACATATTCGAACCAGTACGTCCAGGTACGTTATACAAAATGATCGGAAGATCCGTTTCTTGAGCGATTGCTTTGTAGTGCGCCACAAAACCGCGTTGAATGGGTTTGTTGTAGTATGGTGCTACTGACAGGATCCCATCTACTCCAGCCGGAATCTTCTTGAAATTTTCAGCTACAACTGCCGTATTGTTTCCTCCAACACCGTAGACAACTGGTAATGTCCCATTGTTTTCCTCTTGAACCGTTTCCAGAACCTGTTTCTTTTCATCGGCTGTGAGTGTTGGTGATTCACCGGTAGTTCCTTGAACGACCAAGAAATTCGTCCCGCCGGCAATTTGCTCACGAACTAATCTACGCAATGCTGGAAAGTCAATACTTCCGTCTGCTAAAAAAGGTGTGACCAATGCGACACCTGTGCCTTTGAACTGATTCATTTCGACTATTTTTAAGAATGATGCGAAATTAGTGAAATTGGTGACGGAATGTTGTCTTCCGTGCATGGATTTCACAAGATTGCAGATAATCGCTCAGAAAATAAGATTCGCAGTGATAGCCAACTAGGCGATCATCTCGATAAAATCATTTTCAGAAATAATAGGAATTCCCAAAGAGCTTGCCTTTTCTAATTTCGCAGGTCCCATATTCTCTCCAGCCAAAACGAAGGAAGTTTTTACCGAAATAGAACCCACATTTTTTCCGCCGTTTTTCTCTATCAAGTCTTTAATTTCATCCCGACTGAATTTTGAAAACACGCCTGAAACCACAAAGGTCTTGCCTTCCAATTTATTTGAAGCCAATGAAACTTCCTCCATTTCAAATTGGAGTCCTGCTGCTTTTAAGCGTTGGATAGTACGTTTGGCGCGTTCATCAGCAAAGTAATGCTGCACCGAAATAGCGATCTTTTCGCCAATTTCATCTACAGCGATCAGTTGATCATAAGTCGCAACAGCCAAATTATCGATATTCCGAAAGGCCTGTGCTAATTTTTTTGCAACTGTTTCACCCACAAAGCGGATTCCTAAGGCAAATAAAACACGCTCAAATGGTACTTGCTTCGAAGCATTGATTCCTTGTAGCAAATTATTCGCTGACTTATCAGCCATGCGTTCCAGGTTTACGATCTGATCAAAGGTTAGATCATACAGATCGTCCACTGTTTTTGCCAATCCTTTTTGGTAAAGCAGATCGATTGTTTCCGCGCCTAAGCCATCGATATTCATAGCTTTTCGGGAAATAAAATGCTCCATGCGTCCTTTCACTTGTGGAGGACAGGCCAAATCGTTCGTACAGAAATGTTGTGCTTCACCATCGCGACGGAAGAGTGCACCTCCGCATTCCGGACAGGCATGAATGAATTCCAAACGTTTCGCACCTGCATTTCGCTTCGAAATATCTACACCAACAATTTTTGGAATGATCTCTCCACCTTTCTCAACAAAAACGGTATCGTGTTCATGTAGGTCCAATTTTTCAATCTGATCCGCATTGTGCAATGATGCGCGTTTCACGGTAGTACCTCCAAGTTGTACGGGTTTTAGATTTGCCACAGGTGTGATCGCACCAGTTCTACCGACTTGATAGGTAACTTCTTCCAATTCTGTGGAAACGCGTTCTGCTTTGAATTTATACGCAATAGCCCAACGCGGCGATTTCGCGGTAAAACCCAAATCTTGCTGTTGGAGATAATTATTGACCTTGATCACGATCCCGTCAATATCGAATGGAAGCTCATAACGCGCTTTGTCCCAGTAATGAATGAATTCCATGATCCCTTCAATACTATTCGTTTTGTGAATATACTTCAAAGCTTCCGGCGGTGTTTTGAATCCCCATGCTTTCACACCCTGAACACTCTCCCAGTGCGAATCGAATGGGATATCCTCCCCGTACACACCATATAAATAGCAATCGAGTCCGCGCTCAGCAACTACTTTTGAATCCTGCAATTTAAGTGTCCCGGAAGCCGTATTTCTCGGGTTTGCAAAGGTAGGTTCTCCCAATTCCTCCCGTTGTGCGTTTAGCGCTTCAAAATTTTTTCTCGGGAAAAAGATCTCGCCACGAATTTCAAAATCGCGGGCAAAATTTCCTTTTAATGTTAGCGGAATGGAACGGATCGTTTTCACATTTGCCGAAACATCCTCTCCTTGAGTACCATCGCCGCGTGTCACCGCCCGTGTAAATTTCCCGTTTTCATAGCGAATACCGATCGCCACACCATCGTATTTCAATTCACAGACGTATTCAATCGGTCCATCAGCGAGTTTTTTCAGTCGTTGCTCCCACTCGACGATCTCCTCTTCGGAATAGGAATTCGACAGCGACAACATGGGATAGCGATGTACGACCGTTTCAAATTTCTTGGTAATATCACCCCCTACTCGTTTGGTAGGACTTAACTCAGAGGCGAACTGTGGGAACTGATTTTCGAGATCTTGCAGTTCTTTCAACAATTGGTCGAACTCAAGATCCGAGATCACCGGATTGCTTTCCACGTAATACAACTGATTGTGGTGATTCAGTTCGTTCGTTAAAAATGTGATGCGTTCCTGAGCTTGTTGCGCGTTCATGTAACCGAATTTTGGGCAAATATAATGTAAAAGGCGGGGAGAATTTATGGAGGAAAGTAGGATTTTTTGCACAGTAGATTGACGGGATTTTGCGAAAATTGAACGGTCGAAATTCGACCCTATTTTGCCATATGGCAAATTGGCAAAATCGGCAAAAAACTCAATTTTTCAATGCCTTTTTACACACCGCAACATCCGCTCCTTCCCCTGCAAATCCTGCCGAATCTCTACTTCCACAAAACCCAAATTCTCCATCAACGTTTTGGTCTCTTGCGCATACCTCTCATGCAACTCAAAGAAAAGCTGACCTCCTGCTTTTAAATGCGCTTTCGACCACTCACCGATTTTCCGGTAAAACAGCAAGGCATCCTGATCCGGAACAAACAAAGCGATTCCGGGCTCGTAATCCGTAACATGTGCTGCCATTTCCGTTTTTTCGTGAACGGGAATATAGGGTGGATTGGAAACAACGATATCGTAGCTACCTTCCAAAGAGGGACATAAAGCATCATCGGCATACAGTGTAATATCCAAATGCAACTGATCCGCATTGATCGCCGCTTGTTTCAGAGCCAATTCACTCACATCTACTGCACTGATTTGATAATGCTGATTGCGATTTTTCAAGGCCAGAGCAATGCAACCTGATCCCGTGCACCAATCGATGATTTTGGCTGCCGGCAGGGTGCGCGCATGTTCATGAACCCAATGCACCAATTCTTCCGTTTCCGGTCGGGGAATGAGTACCGCCGGTGAAACAGCGATCTTCAGATCATCGAAATACGTGAAGCCAACAATGTATTGATACGGTTCTCCATCCTTCAAGCGGTGTAAAACTCTGTCCAGTTCGAGCTGTGCGTCCGTGCTCAGAAGCTCATGAGCATGAGTCAACATAGCAGATGCCGGCCAGGAAAACAGATCCTCCAGAGACATGCGGAAGAGTTGTTGACTCTCGCGATCTTCATATCGATCTTTGAGTTGCTCTTTCCAATTATCTGCACTTTGGCGAATCGTTTTCATGTCCCGAAATTACGAATCAACGTTGAATTTCTACTTAATCACAGCCGGGATCTTGTCCACTTCTTTCGACGGATAGAACAAAATA
>CAYRVL010000011.1:0-35485 GCA_964427665.1 uncultured Fluviicola sp.
TTCAAAAATGCCGCTGAAACCATAGCAGAGACTGCGCAGAGTATTCTGGCTCAGACGCATACCAATTGGGAATGGATCCTGATCAACGATCACAGCAATCAAGATGAATCAACAGCTCTGAAGAACTTCTTGACCGATCCGCGCATTCGTATTTTCCAAAATGAAGGAAGTGGGATTGTGGATGCGCTCGTCACTGCTGAGAAACAAATTAGAGGTGAATTTCTAACGCGCATGGACGCAGATGATGTGATGCCGCACACGAAATTGGAACTTTTTCTACATGCGTTGATGACAACCTCGGTGCAAATCGTCACAGGAAAAGTGCAGTATTTTTCTGTAAATCAACCGGTTTCTTCTGGATACCGTCAGTACCAGGATTGGTTAAATGCACGTTCTGAACAACAAGATTTTTACGCGCAGATCTACCGGGAATGTCCTGTCGCTTCGGGTAATTGGTGTATGCGAACTTCAGATCATTTTTCATGCGGTGGATTCGCCGATTTACACTATCCGGAGGACTATGATTTGGTCTTTCGCTGGAAAAAAGCAGGTTTTCAAATCTTGGGAATCGATCAGTTGACTCATCTTTGGCGCGAACATCCCTTGAGAACATCGCGTACCAGTGAAAATTATGCACAGGAGGCGTTCTTCCGTCTTAAGATCCGGGAATTTGTGAGTCAGGAAGGGAAACAACTCCCGATTGCTGTGCTGGGTACAGGTCAGAAAGGAAGACTGACCGCCAAAAATTTAATAGAACAGGGATGTGAATTCGTCTGGATCTCACACGAACCGGAAAAATTTCCTCAAGGCATCTACGGCCAGCAAATCTCTTCGATCAGTGCACTGACCCATTTTTCAGGTGCTGTTTTGAATACGACCTTGCTTGATTTTTACGAAATGATCGTGGTTTTGGATTCCAAGCCAAGGCAAATTCAGTTGTTTCAGCTCTAATTCGTATTTTTCTAACATGATTCTTCGTTTGTTGCTTTTGGGATTATTGATTTGTTCAGTTGTTACTTGTCAGCAAGGACGCACAGCTCAAAAAAAGGGAGGGAGTTCGGGAATTCCCGAACAAGATTCCTTGCCTTTCATTTGCATAATAGACACACCCGCTTGTGACGAAAACGGGTGCACCGGAACCTATCGCGGAGTGGAATTTGTGCATCCGGCCTACATAGAACAACTTGGTTTGAACGGAGAAGACGTCGCACATCAATATTCGAACAAGATCTCGGAATATGTGGGAAAAAAGTTAAAAGAACTTTACAAGAGCGGAGTCTATGTGCAAGTGGATTTCAAGCGCATTGAACTTTCGACCAAAGGTATGGGCAGCGACAGTAATTACGTGGAGTATCGCATCAAAATCCCTTTTAATAAAGTACCCAAATCCCAGGCCATGACCGCTTTTGATCATTGTGGTGGGTGGGGACATCCCCCTGAATTGGAACAACGCAAAAAAGATCTGTTGGAGAGTCCATCGAACATTGTGAAGAACAAAAAGCTGTATATTTCGCCATTAACAACCACACCGGAAGGCTTGGAGGAATACTGGATCCAGTGGCAGCATCGCGACTATTGATTCATTCTAAATTACCCTCAAGCCTCACAGTCCTTGTCAATTTGGCTAACTTCGTACTCAACTCTCAACGAATAACAAAATGGCTTACGAAAAAGAATTGGCACAACGCAGTGGAAATTTGTGCGAATTATGCGGTGATGCAAACGAATTGCGCACCTATATAGTTCCGCCAACTGAAGGAAAGAACCCAGACGAATGCGTGTATGTATGCGGAACGTGTGCAGATCAATTGACGGGCTCAGCCCCAATGGATGCCAATCACTGGCGTTGCTTGAATGACAGTATGTGGAGTGAAGTTCCGGCTGTGAAAGTGTTGGCATTCCGAATTTTAACTGAATTGCAAGGTGAAGGTTGGCCGGCTGATCTGCTAGAAATGATCTATCTGGACGATGAAACCATGACGTGGGCGAAAGCCACCATGGAAGATCCGGATGCGATTAAGCATTTCGACAGTAACGGTGTGCAATTGAAAAGCGGTGATTCCGTTGTGTTGATCAAAGACCTGGATGTTAAAGGAAGTAGTATGGTTGCAAAGCGCGGAACCGCTGTTCGAAACATTCGCTGTGTACACAATGATCCTACGTTGATCGAAGGAAAAGTAAACGGTCAAACGATCTATATCTTGACACAATACGTTAAAAAGTAAGCGACTAGTCCTCGTTTCAATTGTTATTGTATTCCTAATATTACGGGTGTTGTTTGAATCTACCCGGGGAAATGTTATTTTCGTTACTTTCAAATCAATCACATGACAACTGAAGGAATTTTTGCAAGAAGAACAGGAGTGGAGTGGGGATTGAGAATTGCGCTGTCAGCACTCTTCTTGGTTTCCGTGATCGGGAAATTGTATCCGGATCCGAGTGTATACAACACGTTGAGCGCCTTTGAGGCGAAACAATTATTGCCCATGGGATTCTCGGGTGATTTTGCACAATGGTTTTCGCGCACCTTGATCGGATGTGAATTGGCGTTGGGACTCTTGATCCTGCAACCACATTTCTATAAAAAACTGGTGATCCCAACCTCGATCTTGATGTTGGTGATCTTTTGTATCCATTTGTCTTATGAGATTGCCACAAAAGGAAATGTCGGGAATTGTGGCTGTTTCGGAGAATTTATTTCAATGACACCACTTCAGGCGATCATTAAAAACATCTTTGCGATCGTCGCATTGGCATATTTGTACCGAATTCGCAGAGGAGTGGCCGATGCGAAGAATTTCTACGTGTTGACGTCGATGACCTTTGCTTCGATCATGTTGGTGTTCATGGTTGGTATGAAGGCATCCAGTGTCGGAAAAACTGATTTTTCTGATGCCGGTTCTGAACCGATCGTGGTTGAGGATGTCGAGATCGATACAACTACGACGCAAACGCCAACCGCAGGTACGACTGTGAAAACGGAACCGGTAAAGGATACCGTGAAGGTGGTGGTTGATGAACCGAAAAAGGCGAAGTCTGGTTATGCTAAATACTTCGCAGATATCGATAAGGGGAAAAAATTAATGTGTTTCTTCGCGGCAGGTTGCGATCATTGTCAGCAAACGATCAAAGAATTGACGCAAATGAGCAAAGAGATCGAAGATTTCCCTGAAATTCGCATCATTTTCTTGGAAGAAGAAACGGAATTGATCCCGAACTTCTTTACGATGGCCGGGAAGAAATATCCGTATAAGATCTTGGATCCGGGAGCGTTCTACACCATTTTGGGTGCAGCCAATACACCGATGGTGAACTATCTGTGGAACGGAAACAAAGTGAAAGTGTACGAAGGAACGGAAGAATCAGGTGGTAATTACTTCAAGGCTGCTGAGTTCAAAAAGATCGTTCAGAAAACCTGGAAAGAGGTGAAGAAATAAGCATAATTCCGCATGGAAATAAAAAAGGACCGTCCAATCAGGCGGTCCTTTTTGCTTGCTATCACAAACAAATTAATTATTCGTTCCGGATGTTTCTTTCGCTTTTGGCGTGCTTTCAGCCGAGTTGTTTTCTGTTTTCGTCGGCAGTGGAACCATAACCACTTCATCTCCGTGTGTACGCACTTGAGTAAATAACCAATTGTACATATCATCACCGCGGAAAACGCGTTCCAAAGCACCGTGATTTGCTCCCGGAATTTCCGTGTAGATCAGATTTTTTCCTTCGTTACAATTTTTGATGGCGTTAACCATTTCTCGGGAACGCGTTACTGGAACTGCTTCATCGCGATTTCCATGTTGGATCCACATAGGAATCGTGGCCAAATTGCAAGCATCTTTCGGATTCCCTCCACCACACAATGCGACGGCAGCTGTAATTTTGTTGGCATACTTCCCGGCGAAATGCATGGTTCCGTATCCACCCAAACTCATTCCGCAAACATACACGCGATTCGTATCTGTTTGATAGTTTTTTTGAACGTACTCCAACACCTCCAATACTTTATCCGGATTCCAGGAGCCATTCGCAACTTGCGGCGCAACCACGATCGCTGGAATTTTTCGACCGTTTTCGATCTCATGGATCACGCCATATTTTTTTACGCGGTTCAGATCCGTTCCCGATAAACTCTTTCCATGCAAAAAGATCAATACCGGTGGATTGTTTTTCAGGATGCTGTCTTCAGGAAGATTGATCCAGAAATTGTAAAACGTTTGACCTTTCACAGCACTCAATTGAGCAAATGAGGATCCAGATAAAAACAACACGAAAACAACCAATAATCCCTTCATGATCTTGAAAATGAGGGGCAAAGATAGGTATAAAAAGCGGATGGATCGCGCTAGATCTGCTAACAAAAGCTAAGATTTGTCAGAAAGGGTAGGAAAAGGTTGTATCGATTTTGAGAGTGGCTGGGGAAGGATAAAAAAAAACACCCTCCGAATTTGAAGGGTGTTTGGAAAATTATTTCGCTTCGTCGAAGAGCTTTTTGTACTTCGCTTCCTTTTCAGGATTTTTCAATGCGCGGTACATTTTGAACAAGTTCTTCAATACTTCTTTATCATTTGGAACCAATTCTACGTATTTCTCAAGAGAAGCCGCCGAAAGTGTCCAGAACTCTGAACTTTTTGCCATCAACTCATCCGATTGTTTTTTGTCGGACAAGGCTCCTGCTTGTTGACGAAGATCATCGCCTTTTGTCAAGAAATAAACTCCTAAATTGTAATAAGCATCCGCATATTTCGGATCGATCTCTGTCGCTTTCTTCAAATTGTCGATCACCATTTGGTCATCTTTCAAATCCATGGCAATCGTCCCCAATGCAAAGTACAAAGCCTTATCTTTAGGAGATTTGTTGATGGATTCTTTCAAGAAATCGATGGCTTTGTCGTTTTGACCAGCGTTGATATATGCCATACCAGCAGCGCGGAAAGTGGTCTCCGGTTTGTATCCGTAAGATGCAGCTTGCTTGTAGAATTCAGCTGCCTTTACATAATTGGAATCATTGTCTGCAGAAATAGCTGCATAATAGATCGCTGTAGTATCTACTTGTCCGACAACTTGTGCGTATTCACTTGCAGAAGCGAACGACTGCATCGAGATCTCGTATTTTTTTGCTTCGTACGCAGCAGAACCGGTTGTGTACAACATTTGACGAATTGTGTTCATAGATTCCTTGATGTTGCTGTCAAACTTATCCGAAGAACTGTACGCTTCTTTGTACGCTGCAATACCGATCTCCTGGGCATCTGCAGGAACGTTTTTGTTGAACTCTGCATCACCGGTCATGGCTACCAAGATCATTGCGGTGTACACTTCTCCTTTGTAGAACAAGGTTTTCGCACTTTTCTGTGTTTCCGGGTGAGCAGCAGCCAAATCGATGGCTTCTTTTGCTTTCAACAAGGATTTTTTTGCCGTCGCTAAATCTTGAGAAGCAAATGCATTTTCAAAGCTTTTGAAAGCCAAGGCCGCATCTGTTTCACTTTTCTTCTGTCCAAAAGTTGCTCCTGTCAACAGTACCATACCTGCCAAAAGCGCAACGCGTGTAGATTGTAATGTTTTCATTTTCTTAAAATTTCGGTTTCTGCTTTTCAACTATTGTGCCAATAGATGCAAAAACGCGTTCATTCCACAATTTATTCTTCTGTACCTGTTTCTTCTGTAGTATCAAAACCTTCTTCTCCTTCTTCGTTTTCGTCTTCATCAGAACGAGGAACACGAGCTACAGCGGCGATCTCAGCATTGCCTTTCAAGTTGATCAATTTCACCCCTTGAGCTGCACGACCCATCACACGAATTTCATCGATGTGCATGCGGATAGCCACGCCGGCTTTCGTAATGATCATCAAATCGTCTTCGTCTGCAACGGTTTTGATCGCTAACAACGGACCGGTTTTATCTGTGATGGAAATCGTTTTCACTCCTTTACCACCGCGGTTCGTGATGCGGTAAACTGGTTCTCCATCTTCCGGATCGTTCAGGTAAGAACGTTTTCCGTAACCTTTCTCTGAAACAACCATGATCGTTTCATTCAAGTCTTTCACACAGATCATTCCAACTACTTCGTCAGTTGGTGTTGTCAAAGTCACCGCACGAACTCCGGATGCGTTACGACCCATTGGACGTACTTTTTCCTCGTTGAAACGGATCGCTCTTCCGGCTTTCGTGGCCAAAACCATTTCGTTGGTTCCATCGGTCAATCGTGCTTCTAATAGTTCGTCGTTCTCACGGATCGTGATCGCGTTGATACCATTTGCACGTGGACGCGAATAGGCTTCCAAAGATGTTTTCTTGATGATACCTTGTTTCGTACACATCACGATGAAGTTGTTCTCAACGTATTCTTTATCCGTTAGATCCTTCACCTTCACGTATGCCTTGATCTTATCGTCTTGTTCGATATTCAACAAGTTTTGGATCGCACGACCTTTCGCTGTTTTGTTTCCTTCCGGAACTTCGAATACACGCATCCAGAAGCAACGACCTTTTTCAGTAAAGATCAACAAGTAGTTGTGGTTTGTCGCCACGAACAAATGCTCCAGGAAGTCTTTGTCGCGAGTGGTAGAACCTTTCGATCCCATTCCACCGCGGCTTTGAACTTTGTACTCGTCCAAGCTGGTGCGTTTGATGTAACCGGCGTGCGAGATCGTGATCACTACTTCCTCATCTGCGATCAAATCTTCGATGCGCATTTCGGATGCTGCGTACTCAATGCTTGAACGACGTCCATCACCGTATTTCTCTTTTACCTCGGTCAATTCATCCTTGATGATCTGCATACGACGTTCTTCGCGTGCCAAAATATCTTTCAGATCAGCGATCAGATCCATCAAGTCGGCATATTCAGCGCGCAATTTATCTTGCTCTAGTCCGGTCAACTGACGCAAACGCATTTCTACGATCGCACGTGCCTGGATGTCGGACAAGCTGAAGCGCTCCATCAATTTTTCACGTGCTTCTTCCGGACTTTTAGAGGCGCGGATCATTGCGATCACCTCGTCAATATTGTCTGATGCAATGATCAAACCTTCCAAGATGTGCGCGCGTTCTTCTGCTTTACGCAAATCAAATTTCGTACGGCGGATTACCACTTCGTGACGGAAATCAACGAAGGCACTGATCATTTCTTTCAAGTTCAACAAGCGTGGTCGTCCGTCTACCAAACAAATATTATTGATCGAGAACGAGCTTTGCAGCGCTGTATACTTGTATAATTTGTTCAAAACGACGTTCGGAATGGCTTCGCGCTTCAATTCGAATACGATGCGCATCCCGTTACGGTCAGATTCATCGCGGATATCGGAAATACCTTCGATCTTTTTATCGTTCACCATTTCGGCGATCTTCTTGATCATTTCCGCTTTATTCACCTGGTACGGGATCTCCGTAACGATGATCTGTTCACGACCGTTCGATTCTTCGATCTCTGCTTTACCGCGGATCACAATACGTCCACGTCCAGTCAACAAAGCTTCACGTGCACCTTCAACACCGTAAATGATACCTCCTGTTGGGAAATCTGGTGCTTTTACGTATTGCAACAATTCTTCGTCAGCAATCTCTTTGTTATCTACATACGCAATGATTCCGTCACAAACTTCTGTCAAGTTGTGCGGAGCCATGTTCGTAGCCATACCTACCGCAATACCACTGGCTCCATTCACCAATAGGTTTGGGATCTTTGTTGGTAAAACTGTTGGTTCCTCCAAAGAGTCGTCAAAGTTCGGAGCGAAATCCACTGTTTCTTTCTCCAAGTCGCTCAACATTTCTTCGGCGATCTTGCGCAAACGTGCCTCGGTATAACGCATTGCAGCCGGACTATCGCCGTCTACAGATCCGAAGTTACCTTGTCCGTCTACGAGTGGGTAACGCAAGGACCACGGTTGCGCCATACGCACCATCGTATCGTACACTGAGCTATCTCCGTGTGGGTGATACTTACCGAGTACTTCCCCTACGATACGAGCGGACTTCTTGTACGGACGGTTGGAGTAAACCCCTAAGTCCTGCATACCATATAATACACGGCGGTGAACCGGTTTAAATCCGTCTCGCACATCCGGTAGGGCACGCGATACAATAACCGACATCGAATAATCGATGTACGCCGATTTCATTTCATCTTCGATGTTAATCTGGATTATCTTTTCTCCATCTGCCATCTTGTCATGTGTTTAATTGAGCATGATAATTGTGAACGCCTTTTAACCTTTTCTATTAGGTACAAAAAGCAAGGTTCGAAATTAGTGCTTTTATGGCTACGAAATAGGTGAGGTTAGGGTATTTTACTAACAAAAAACGGTGAAAAAATGCTGATTCGATGCACTTATTAACATTTTAAGCGTTTATATATTTGTATCGTGCAGCAAACCGCCGCATGAAAAGTTAAAAGAACAAGTTATGGAAGCAAAATTCTCTCCGCGTGTTAAAGATGTCCTGAGTTTTAGTCGGGAAGAGGCTTTGCGTTTGGGAAACGACTTCATTGGGGTGGAGCACTTTTTACTCGGTATTTTACGCGAGGGTGAAGGGAATGCTGTGCGGATCTTGAAAGGGTTTAATTTAGATATGTCCCAACTTAAGGCAGAGATCGAACGTCAATTATCGGAAACGGCGAAGTCTTCGGTAGCTCCTGGGGCCAATATTCCTTTGGTAAAACAGGCGGAACGTTTGTTGAAGATCACCTATTTAGAAGCAAAATTATTTAAAAGTCCGATCATTGGTACAGAACATTTGTTACTTTCGATGCTCAAGGACGATGATTCCGTAGTTTGTCGTATTTTAGGTCGCTACGGAGTAAATTACAACACAGTAAAAGACGAATTAGAAGATATGCTAGACGAAAACAACATCCCTCGGGCTGAAATGCCGGGGTCAGCTGATGATGAGGACCAAACATTTGGTGCTGCTCAGCGCAAGCCTGCTGATCCGAAATCGAAAACACCGGTTTTGGATAATTTTGGTCGCGATCTGACGAAAATGGCTGAGGCCGGAAAATTGGATCCGATTGTAGGTCGTGAAAAAGAGATCGAACGCGTTTCGCAGATCTTGTCGCGTCGTAAAAAGAACAATCCGATCCTGATCGGTGAACCGGGAGTTGGAAAAAGTGCGATCGCAGAAGGATTGGCCTTGCGCATTGTGCAACGCAAAGTTTCTCGAGTACTTTTCAATAAGCGCATTGTTTCATTGGATCTAGCCTCTTTGGTTGCTGGTACGAAATACCGTGGACAATTCGAAGAACGCATGAAAGCAGTGATGGCGGAAATCGAAAAGAATCCGGATATCATCTTGTTCATTGATGAGATCCACACGATCATCGGTGCCGGTGGTGCTAGCGGTTCTTTGGATGCTTCGAACATGTTCAAACCGGCTCTGGCGCGCGGTGAGATGCAAGCGATCGGTGCGACGACCTTGGATGAGTATCGTCAATACATTGAGAAAGATGGCGCTTTGGAGCGTCGTTTTCAAAAAGTATTGGTGGAACCGACGACGATCGATGAAACGATCCAGATCTTGAACAACATCAAGGAACGCTATGAAGATCACCACATGGTGTCGTACACGCCGGAAGCAATTGCGGCTTGCGTGAAATTGACAGAGCGTTATATTACGGATCGTCATTTGCCGGACAAAGCGATTGATGCCTTGGATGAGGTAGGTTCACGTGTGCATTTGAATAACATAAACGTTCCGCAAGAGATCCTGGATATCGAGAAAGAGATCGAGGCCTTGAAGGAGCAGAAAAATGAGGTGATCAAATCACAGCAATACGAAAAAGCAGCTGAGTTGCGCGATTCAGAGCGCAAGCTCCAAGATAAATTGGAAGAGGCAAAAAAACGCTGGGAAGAGGAGTCGAAAGCGAAGCGCGTAGTGGTAACCGAAGAGCACGTAGCAGAGGTAGTTTCCATGATGTGTGGAATTCCGGTAACACGTGTGGCTCAAACCGAAATGGGCAAATTGGCTACCATGGCGGAAGAATTGCAAGGTAAAGTGATCGGACAGGATGAAGCGGTAGAGAAGGTTGTGAAAGCGATCCAACGTAATCGTGCCGGATTGAAAGATCCTAATAAGCCGATCGGTTCGTTCTTCTTCCTAGGACCAACTGGTGTCGGTAAAACACAGCTAGCGAAAGTTTTGGCGAAATACTTGTTCGATACGGAAGATGCGTTGATCCGCATCGACATGTCGGAATACATGGAAAAATTCTCGATCTCACGTCTGGTAGGAGCGCCTCCGGGATACGTGGGTTACGAAGAAGGTGGTCAATTGACGGAAAAAGTACGTCGCAAGCCGTATTCCATCGTGTTGTTGGATGAGATCGAAAAAGCGCATCCGGATGTCTTCAATTTGTTGTTACAAGTGTTAGACGATGGTCACATGACCGATGGTTTGGGTAGAAAGATCGACTTCAAGAATACCATTCTGATCATGACTTCCAATATTGGAGCTCGTCAGTTAGCAGATTTCGGTACCGGAGTAGGATTTGGAACAAAAGCGAAACAGGAAGCGCATGATGACAATGCGAAAGCGGTGATCCAAAGTGCCTTGCGCAAAGCATTCTCACCGGAATTCTTGAACCGCATCGACGATATGATCATGTTCCAGTCGTTGACCCGCGAGAATATCCACAAGATCATTGATTTGGAATTGGTGAAATTGTTCAACCGCATTGAAGATTTGGGCTACCACGCAACGATGACGGAAAAAGCGAAAGATTTCATTGTAGAAAAAGGATATGATGAGAAATTTGGTGCACGTCCTTTGAAACGTGCTATCCAGAAATACATCGAAGATCCGTTGGCAGAGGAGATCATCAAAGCGAACTTGCAAGCTGGTGACAGCATTGTGATCGACATGGATGATGCGAACAGTCAGTTGAAGATCTCGATCGATAAAGGAAAAACAAAAGCGGCTAAAAAGTAAGTCGTTTTCCAACGAATAGGAGAGGCTTCTCGTTCCGTTAAATGCGGTAGAGAAGCCTTTCTTTTTTTATTTTTGCGCCATGAACAAATTGTCAGTCGTCTTTTTTATTCTGATCGCATTTCACGGGTTTTCGGAGGTGGAAATGACACGTGTAAATCCAGCGCTTTTCATCCATCGTCCACAAACGAATTTTGATTCGATCACCCTTTCGAACGAACCCTTGAAAAGCAAAATGATGGAGTATTTGTTTGAGAACGAGCTCATTGATCACGAAGGGTCCAAGGCTTACAATCCCAATGCCGCATTTATTCACTATTACAAGCAATACAAATCACTGTATCGGTTAATAGACTTGAATCGGGACGGAATTCCGGAATTGGTTTTCAATGGATTTGTTTCGGAAACAGACGACCGCGAGCACCTCGAGATCTGGGGTTCAAAAAATGGAACTGTTTTCCGGATCTATCGGGAAGTGGGGCATTTATTGGCTTTTAAGATCCATCCGAATACGAAAGAGATTTTGCTGTTTCATCACCAGTATCCGTGTTGTGTAAACGCCTCGCACAATTTGAATCGCTTGCGTTTGGTGGGAGAAAAGATGCAGTTGGTAAAACGTTACTTTCTAGGTCGTGATCGCGATATGGTGGGACCTTTCTTCCCAAAACGATCGAAGTTTACGCCGAAATATGAGGTGCTGAAGAAACGAACAGCGCTGTATTGGTCGCCGGCTGTAGTAGAGAAAGATGCTTGGTTGTTGCGTTCCCAAAGTAATCGCATTGCGCAGTATGATTCCCTGACGGTATATACCGTTTTGGCTCGTGAAAAGAAATGGCAATTCGTTTTGATGAAAGGAGCACCAGTAGTTGAAAAGAATGTTGTGATCAATCCCAAGAATTTCGCAGAGACTTGGGTGTACGGCTGGATCAAGGAGTAAAAAAAAACGGGATCTACAGTTACCCGTAAAATCCCGTCTTTATGAACAAGAGGACGAATTTAATTGCAGTCGGTCAACTGCCAATTGCGGACCAGTTCATCGTGTTGAACATAAAAGCGTTCTAATACCTGGTCAGCTTCTGAATGTTCACCGGGAATGCGTTTTTCAATGTGTGCAAACGCCTCCCGGATCGTATCCAAAATCGTGGAATTCATTAGGATCAGAGAAGTAGACGCATCGAACTTGTAGTTCTTGAACACATCAATAATTTTTTTGCGATCCATCGCTTCGTGTGGTAACAGATGTTCCTTCATCGAGAGATCGTTAAAAAACGGAAGTAGTTTCGCGCTCAATTCTATGAAGTGGCGTAAAACGATTGTTGCGTCATTCACTTGTTGGATGGCAACACTTCGCATGATTTTTCGGCGTGCAACTTTCTTATCCATGATTTCCAGTTGTTGTTTCTATATCTATGACGCCCCACTGGTGTAAGAGGTTGGACAGGTTACTTTCGATTTGAGCAAACTGATTGTTTCATTGATTAAAAGGTGAATTCCAAATAGCTCAAACGATCGGAACTGGATCCTCAGGCACTAAAACGATTTTAATTTTCAACGCATTTGCCCGAAAAACGACTTATATTTGCACAAAATTTCAGGGATATGCAGATCTTAAACGGAAAAGAAACGTCCGAAATCATCAAAAAAGAATTAGCGGAGCAAGTGAAAGAGCGCAAGGCAAATGGGAGAAAGATCCCGCATTTGGCTGCTATTTTGGTGGGACGAGACGGAGGTTCAATCACATACGTGAACAACAAATTGAAAGCCTGCGAAGAAATTGGTTTTGAAAGTACCTTGATCCGTTATGACGATTCTATCACGGAAGAAACGTTGTTGAAAAAGATCCAATCCTTGAACGAAGATAAAAGTATCGATGGTTTCATTGTTCAGCTGCCATTGCCCGCGCATATCGATGAAATGAAAGTTACCTTGGCGATTGATCCGAAAAAGGATGTGGACGGTTTTCATCCGATCAATGTGGGGAATATGATGTTGAACATTCCAGGTTTTGTTCCGGCTACTCCGGCAGGGATCGTGGAGTTATTGCGCCGTTACAACATTGAAACTTCGGGAAAGAACTGCGTCGTGGTGGGGCGTTCGAATATTGTTGGAACCCCGTTGAGTTTATTGTTAGGAAAAAATACCAATCCGGGTAATTGTACCGTTACTTTGGTGCACTCGCGTTCAGAGAACATTAAAGATATTTGTTCACAGGCTGATATTCTTGTAGCAGCGGTTGGTGTTCCTGGCTTCATTACTGCTGACATGGTCAAAGAAGGAGCGATCGTCATTGATGTAGGAACAACGCGTGTAGACGATAAATCTCGGGAACGCGGTTGGCGACTGGTTGGTGACGTGAAATTTGATGAGGTTGCGCCGAAAGCATCGTATATCACACCAGTACCAGGTGGAGTAGGACCAATGACCATTGCTTCGTTGATGATTAACACATTGAAAGCAATGGAATTAAAAGGAAAATAGATATATTTAAAAAAAATACAAGGTATGAAACAGATTGTAGGAATGTTGGCATTGCTTTTCTTTGTTACCAGTTGTGGGGTATTTAGCAATGATTTTTCAGGAGGAGGAATCCAGAAAAGAAAATACACGAAAGGTTTTTACGTTAACAAACGTGGGAGTTTGAAAGGGGCTAAAGACGATGTAAATGCTCAAAAACTGGAAGAAGTAGCCTCTGACGAAACGAGTTCAGATGAGAACTCTGAGGGTTTTGTGTATGTGTCAAATGAGTTGGTATCGGATCAGGTTTCTACTCAGAAGGAAGCACATGCGCAACAAGTAACTTCGCAAACAGAAAACAAAGCAAAAAAGAAAGCTGTCGTAACGCGACCGAAGAAAGAGACACGAACGTCTGCAACTTCTAATCATCGCAAGTTACGAGAGCCGGAGTATTATATGCCGATTAACCAAAAGAAAGAGTTGGTTATGAAAGCTGCCGCAAGTTCGGATCCGATTATGACCGTTTTGTTGGTGATCTTAGCGATCATTCTACCGCCATTGGCCGTTGCGATCTTTGAGGGGATCACCAAACGATTTTGGATCGATTTAATCTTGTTCATTGTTGGGATCGGAGTAGGATTCTGGTTATTCGGTGGGGGAATTGCTTGGTTGTGTGCACTAGTTGCGGTAATTTATGCCTTGCTCATTGTACTGGAAGTGATCTAGTTGTCACAAGAAAACATTTTGTGAAGGAGGACTGGAAACGGTCCTCCTTTTTTATTATAGGCGTTGCAGCGGAGTTTTGATGCCGTTCACCAGGGAATAGCAGGCTAATTTATCTTGAAACACACACGATTTGAAAATAGAGTTGTTCAAAAGCATCCGTACACATTCCTGGATTCCTTCCACAATAGATGGATGTGGGTGAGTCAATTCGGCAATTACACTGATCGGCATATTCAACTGGATCAATAAACCAATGGCCTGAATAGCGGTTGACGCGTGTTCGCCTACCGCACGCATGCCGAGGACCCGCATGTCGTCATCATTTGTTACGATGATCTTGAAGAATCCTTTTGTTTTCCGCATGGCGATTGCCCGGGCAAGTAAGGAATAGTCAATTTTCACCACCTTCACAGGAATGTTCTGTTCGATACAATTTTGTTCATTCAAACCAACTGCGGCTACTTCCGGCTGTAAAAACATGATGGTACAGATGTTGTCATAAGACAACGCATACTTTGGTTCATCAAACATCCGCTCTACAGCATGTCTTGCTTCAATTTCTCCCATGTTGACCAAGGCAATACCACCACTTACGTCACCGGCTGCATAAATGTGCGGAATGTTCGTTTGTGTATCTTGCTCGTAGATGAATCCTCCCTGATCACTCAGTTTTACGCCCGCATTTTCAAGTTTAAGCTCATTGGTGTTGGGAATGCGACCTATACTGAGAAGTGCTTTTTCAACTTGAATGATTTCCGTTTTTCCTTCGGGATACATCAATTCATATTCCACATGATCACCTTTGTTATCCATGCGAACTAACTGTGCATTGTGATGGATCGTAACGCCTTTCTGCTGTAAGCTTTCCGAGACGATCACTGAGATGTCACTATCTTCAAAAGGCAAAATGCGGTCCTGGCGATCAATGATATACACCTTTGTTTTTCCAAAATTTGAAAAGATCGTCGCATACTCACATCCAATGATCCCGGCTCCGACGATTACCAAACTTTTTGGGTAATCATCCAGACTTTCAATGCCATCGCTTGTTAGGACAGTTTTTTCATCTACAAGTACATGCGGTAATTTTCGCGGTGTACTTCCAGTAGCAATCAAAATATGTTCTCCAAAAACTTGTTTTGTACCGTTCTCAGATTCAATCGTTAGGATGTGTTCTGTTTGAAAATAGGCCTGACCACGCTCAAAATGCAGCAGTTTGCTCATGGTTTCCGTTTGCAGCAATTTGATATGACATGCGTATTGAAATTTCCGTTCAAAAATTGCTTCAGACAAGGTGTGTTTAACCTCGCTCCAGTCTAATTGAAACGGTTCTTTTAATTGCCGATTGATCGTATCGTTCACAGTTGCTACTTTTTGAGAAATTTCCCAAAGCGTTTTAGAGGACAAAGCACCGTTGTATAGTCCTGCACCACCCACACGTGATTTTTCGATCAGGCAAACATGCTTACCATAATCAATTGCGCGCATGGCGGCAGCATATCCAGCCGGCCCACCACCGATGATTATCAAATCAAATCGTTCCATTTTATATCTGTAATTGTGTGCTTCCTTTATCTTTGTGACCATGGATCTTCGTCTACCATTGCAACATGCACTTGCCGAGAAAGAAACCTATATCAAATGGGTGAAGAAAGCAAAAAAAATGAATACTCGTTCATTGGATAACGATTTTCATAAGGTGCATCACACAGTTTTTCAGAAAGTTGACTGTTTGTCGTGCGCAAATTGCTGCAAGACGACGAGTCCTATTTTTCGGGATGTAGACATCAAGCGCTTGGCAAAACGATTGCGGATTCCCGAAACACGCTTCATTGATCAATATTTGAAACGCGACGAAGAAGGAGATTATGTGTTGCAGCAGTCGCCCTGTGCGTTTTTAGGTGCAGATAATTACTGTTCTGTTTATGAAGATCGACCACTGGCTTGTCGGGAATATCCGCATACCGACCGAAAGAATATGTATCAAATACTGGATTTGACCCGCAAGAACATGGAGGTTTGTCCGGCAGTTTCACTGATCATGCAAGAAATGGTTAAAAAGTAAACAGTTTTCCTACTATCTTTAAGGCATGCTTCAGAAGAACAGTTGTGAAAACGCAACTCAATTCCAATGAGCATTACAACCATTTGACATATTTTGCGTCTTGGTTGCAGAACTAAATACCCATTAAACTACAATGAAAGCGAAACTTCTGTTGAGTGTTTTGATTTTTTCAGCTCATTCCCTTCTAGCTCAACGCGGTAAAAACGCAGATTTTACAGTGTCCAATCCGGGAACGGTGTTAAATGCATACACAACGCTGACAATGAATGCCGCGCAAACAGCGACTTCCATTAATGTAGCATCGAATACGTTGACAAATGCAATTTTAACAACTCCACTGGCTGCCGGTGATCTGCTTCTGATCATTCAAATGCAAGGAGCGACGATGGATATCAATACCACTCCAGCGGCGGTTTGGGGAGGAACCTATACCTTGTCGAATGGCGCCATGGCTGATTTGGCTAATATGAATAATTACCGAGATGAGTGGGGACAAGTAACGGCATATAACGAAGCAGGTAAATACGAATATGCACAAGTGACTTCGGTTTCCGGAACGAATATCATCAATTTGGAGTGTGGTTTGCGCAACAATTATGTAAGTGCCGGGAAAGTTCAAGTGATTCGGGTTCCACGTTTCAATAACCTGACTCTTGCTATGAATGCAACGGTGGTTACACCCGCATGGAATGGTAGTACCGGTGGCGTGGTTGCTTTGGAAGTAAATGGAAATTTGGTTTTTGGAAATAATGCACGTATTTCAGCTTCTGCTTTTGGATTCCGTGGAGGTACTTTGGAAAATTCATCATATGGTCCGGCCTCCGGGGCGAATGTCGTAGGAAAACCAGCTTATTCCGATGCCGGTGAAGGCGCTGAAAAAGGGGAAGGAATTGGAGGACACGCGTTGACCGAATATGCCGCTTTGTTTTCGCGCTATGGAAATGGATCTCCGGCTAACGGCGGCGGTGGTGGAAACTACCGAAATGCTGGTGGTGGGGGTGGCTCCAACGTAGGTAGCGGAACATATACCGGTTATGGAGTACCGAATCCTGCGTTTGCCACAGCTTGGAATCAGGAATTATTTGGAATGAGTTCAGCTCCGAGTTCCGGAGGTGGACGTGGAGGATACAGTTTGGCTCAATCGGATCAGAACGAAAACACCTTGGGTCCGGGCCAAAGCGCTTGGGGAGGGGATTTCCGCAGATCTGAAGGTGGTTTTGGAGGACATCCGTTGGCTTATGATCCAACGCGCCTTTTCATGGGCGGCGGCGGCGGTGCTGGTGAACAAGACGGCAATCAAGGAGGAGCCGGAGGAAATGGCGGTGGAATCGTCTTTTTACAACATTACGGAACCATTTCCGGCACTGGAACGATCGAAGCACGTGGACAAAAAGGACAAAATTCCAATCCGGGTAATCAAGCACCAAATGGACTAAATAGCGCGAATCATCGTCGAGGGAATGATGGTGCCGGTGGCGGCGGTGCCGGTGGAAGCATTTTTATCAGCAATGCAAATCCACTTCCCAATACGCTGACCTTAGACGTGACAGGTGGAAACGGAGGCCATGACACCTTGGCATTCCTTTCAGCTTTAACTACTCCTGCTGAATGTCAGGGACCAGGAGGTGGTGGTGCTGGAGGATTTGTGAATTTCACCAGTGGAACTCCAACGCTGGCACTTGCTGGAGGAGCGAATGGGATTGTCAAAACAGCGACCAATCCGGTAAATATTGTAACGAATTTCCCGCCAAATGGAGCTACTTCTGGTGCAGCAGGAACAAGTTTGACAACCGTGCCTTATTTCGATATTCAAGTGGCCAATGCAACAATCTGTAGCGGACAGTCAGCAAGTTTGACAGCTACGATCCTCGGAACGCAGCCTGCCGGAAGTACGATCACGTGGTACACAACCCAATTTGGAACAACAGTAGCCGGAACTGGTACTACGTTCACAACGCCTTCATTAACAGCGACCACAACCTATTATGTGGGTGTGTGTCCGGGAACATTCCGCATTCCCGTAACAGTTACCGTTGGGGGACCAACCATATCGGGAACGGCAGTGGTGAATAATGCGACTTGTACAACTGGCGGTTCGATCACTGGTCTGTCTGCAAGTGGTGGTGCTGCACCATTGACAATTACTTGGAACGGAGTTACTACTCCAACAATGAGTCTTTCGAATGCATCGCCTGGGACCTACACCGTAGTTGTCACAGATAACGTTGGATGCACGGCAACTTCCGGACCGTTTACCATTGGTTCCACGGGAGGTCCGTCTGTGAATACAACGAATATCGTAGTGACGAATGCCAATTGTTTAGGAAATAATGGTTCTATTTCGGGAATTACGGCTTCAGGTACTGGATTAACGTATAGTTGGAACGGAGGAACGTATAACACCTTGGATATTTCCGGTTTAGCAGCGGGTTCTTATTCGTTGGTAGTAACAGATAATCTTGGTTGTACAGCAAACGCTGGACCGATCACCATTGGATCGATTCCTGGTCCAAGTATCAACACTGCCAGTATGGTAGTAACGAATACAAGTTGTGGTTTATCAAATGGTTCGATCAGTGGTATTACTGCAAGTGGATCGGGTTTAACAGTCACATGGAATGGTGCGACAAGTTCGCTGGATATTACGTCTTTAGCGGCAGGAAATTACAATTTAGTGGTAACGGATAACTTAGGCTGTACGGCGAATTTTGGTCCGGTTACCATTGCGGCTTCAACGGCCCCCACCTTGTTAACAGCCGGTGTATTGGTTACTGATACGCACTGCGGACTTTCACAGGGAGATATTACCGGAATGGGAATTTCAGGTGGAACGAACCCAATGACCATTTCTTGGAATGGTGGTGCTTACACGACCTTAGATATTATCGATGTACCTGCCGGAACGTACAATCTTTCAGTAACGGATGCGAGTGGTTGTACAACAACAGCTGGACCTTACACGATCAACGATCTACCGGGACCAACGATTGATGCAACGAATGTGGTGATTCAAAATGAATCGTGTGCCGGAAATGATGGTTCGATCACAGGAATTACGACAACCGGAACGGTGATGGTGTTTAACTGGAACGGAACCAATACAACAAGTACCGATCTGTTATTCGCGAGTGCAGGGACCTACGGTTTGGTGGTAACGGACGCTTTTGGATGTACTGCCGTTGCTGGACCTTTCGTAGTGGGTGGCGCAACGCCAATGAGTTTGGATAGTGCGAATTTGGTGATTACACCTGCGGGATGTACCGTGGCGACAGGTGCGATCCAAGGACTGCAAGTTGTTGGCGGGATCAATCCGGTCATTTCCTGGAGCAATGGTCCACAAACAGCAAACAATACCAATCTTGCTGCGGGTAGCTATACGATCACCGTGACGGATGATCAGGGATGTTCCCTAACAGCGAACTTTAGTGTTCCAACTGTTTCCGGATTAAGTGTTTCAACTGTAAATGCAATCATTACACCAGAATATTGTAACCAGCAGAATGGAACAGTTTCCGGAGTGACTGTTACCGGTGGAACTGCGCCATACTCGTATTTGTGGGATGGGAACAATACCTTGTCTACATTAGATATCAGCATTTTTGATGCAGGTACCCATACCGTTGTGGTAACTGATGCCCTTGGATGTACGGCTTCTGGTTCGATCAGTGTAGGAGCGGAAACGGGTCCGACTGTGGATACGACCTTGATGCAAGTGACCCATGCGACGTGTGAACAAGCAAATGGAAGCATAACCGGAATTCAGGTTTCAGGGAATGGGCCGTTTACCTATGCATGGTCGAATACTGCACAAACCACATTGGATCTCGTTAATTTAGGAGCCGGTTCTTACAACTTACTTGTGGTAGATGCGCATCAGTGTACTTCCACTGGAATTACCGTGACTGTGAATAATTCCGGACTAGTTTTGGCTGATTTCACCTATTCTTCAGGTGTTTTGATCCCTGGAACTGCGATCAGTTTCGTGGATGGATCAACCGGTGGAACAGTCGTGGCATGGCAATGGAACATTGACACTTTGGGAACAGTTGGCACGACTTCAAGTGTTCAGTATGCTTTTGGTACCGAAGGCGTGTATCCTGTAACCTTGATTGTCAGTTCGGCAGAAGGCTGTATCGATTCGATCACAAAATGGATCACTATTTCCGGTGAGTTGATCATCCCCAATATTGTAACAAACAATGGTGATGGTGCGAATGACTTTTTCGAGATCAAGAACTTGAAGCCGAATTCTACGTTGATCATTCAGAACCGATGGGGTGAAGTAGTTTTTACAACGGAAGACTATGCGAATAACTGGAAAGGTACTGATCAATCCGGCACAGAACTAGCAGAGGGAGTCTATTTTTACCAATTGCTCACCGTAGATGGTAAAGCGTGGCAAGGATTCATCCATTTGATAAATAAGTGATTCTATAATAAATTCCTTTCTTATCTTTGGTTATTCAAGCCGCATGGAAATAGGAACCACACATACGGATTTCAAACAAATGGCTACTGATCGCGTCAAGGAATTGAACGGTCAGGGATTTACCCATGTATCCATGGCTCATGTCGGCGGAATGAACCAAGACCTTGTCAATAGTTTATCTACCAGTGTAGAAGAATTGATGGTTTCTGCAGGAGATAAAAAAGCACTGATTAAAAGGGTTTTTAGTATTGTTATTGAGGGCTTGCAAAATATGCTGATCCATGGTGAGTATGTAGATGGTGAACGTGTTGGATTGCTGTTGGTGCTCTCCAATGATGCCCAGTACCACATCGAGATGGGGAATGTGACCCTGGAAACGGAAAAAGATAAATTGATAAACTATTTGGAACGTTTGAACGGATTGAGCGATGAGGGCGTGAAAGAAGTGTACATGGAGACCTTGAACAATGGGTTGATCTCTGAAAAAGGAGGTGCCGGTTTGGGCTTTATCACCATGCGCATGAAATCCAAGAATCTGTTACATTATCAGTTTACAGATCTTGGGAATGGTAGGCTTTTCTTCAGAATTTGCGCACATTTAGATCGGCAATAATACCTATTTTAGCGGCCTATAAGTCGCATGTCATTCTTTGTAGCATATCATCCAGTTTACGTGCATGCAGTGCCGGAGGGACATCGTTTTCCCATGGCCAAATATCAATTGCTCCATCAGCAAATCCAGCTGGAAGGTTTACTCGAAGAATCGGATTTTTTGGTGCCGCAACCAATCGATCTCCAACATGTTTTACGGGTGCATACAGCTGACTATGTAGATCGGTTGATCGGTCTTCAATGTACGCCCCGTGAACAGCGCGTTTCCGGCTTCGAACACAATAAGGAACTCATCGAACGGGAATTGGTGATCATGGAAGGAACGCGACTTTGTGCAGAGAAAGTGAGCGAACAAGGAGGGATCGCCCTTAATATTGCCGGCGGGACACATCATGCCTACACCGATCGCGGTGAAGGATTTTGCTTATTGAATGATCAGGCGATCGCTGCGCAATGGCTTCTTGATTCCGGAAGGGCTAAACGTATTTTGATCGTCGATTTGGATGTTCATCAAGGCAACGGAACGGCGGAGATCTTTTCGCGACAGCCACAAGTGTTTACGTTCAGTATGCACGGATCAGCCAATTATCCGCTGAAAAAGGAAGAATCCGACCTGGATATTCATTTACCGACCGGTATGGAGGATCAAACTTATTTGGAGATCTTGAAACGAGAATTGTCGTCAGTGCTGCAGCGATTTGAACCAGATTTTGTGTTCTATCAATGTGGAGTAGATGTGTTGGAAACAGACCAATTGGGAAAATTGTCCTTATCCGTACAAGGTGTCCGCGAACGCGATTATACGGTACTCAAAACATTTCGCGATAGCCAAATTCCAGTTGTTTGCAGCATGGGTGGCGGTTACAGCAAAGAATTACGACTGATCGTAGAGGCGCACATGAATACCTTTCGTTTAGCACATTTTTTAGCCTAAAATGTAGCACGAATTTATTTCCTGATTATATTTGTGTAGAATTAGTCTAAATAAAGATGAAGCTACAACCGGAAATTCAAGTGACACAACAATTGCCAATTTGCAGCAATTGCTCTTGTGCGAAAAAGAAAGATTGTTGTAAGAAATACAAAAAGAAAGGTGTGCACTGTAAAAAGTGTCCAAAGTTGTAATCTCGTCAACTACTTCTTACTTTTGGGCATGCACAAGTATCTGCTGTCCGTTATACTCTTCATTTGTTTTATGAGTACCGCGCAACGCGATAGTAGCAATACGTGGCGACTCTTAGCGGCATTTCAATATCATCCATACGATTTTTTTCTGGGCGCACGCGTAGCTCGACATGTAGGACCGCATCAATTTCATGCATCGCTGTTATTGGGATTGAATCGCACGGTTTTTCAACAGCGACTTTATCCGAAAATCGGTATGTATTACGGGTATGATCTGTGGAAGCATCCAACATGGGCGATCGTTCCAGAAGTACATCTTCATTACAGTTTTCTCGATTTGAGTACCCAGGAAAAGCAGCAGGGTCATTTTTTGGAGTCCGGTTTGGGTTTGGCGTTTGGGTACGGCAGAAAAAATACGTGGATGATCGCTGCTATCATTGGTCCCATGTGGAGTCACTATAGTCCGAAAAACTCGGAATTAACTTGGAATACGGCTTATGAAATACGTTGGATACATCCTGTTCGTTGGTAGCGTGTTGCTAGCGTGTAAGCGCTCGGAAAAATACGAAGGCGTTCACCTAGTGGCTCATGCGTGTTCCGGGTTGTTGACCACAACGGCGCCTTTCCATGACAATTCGCTGGAAGCATTCAATTATGCACGTTCGTTGAATGGCGTTGATGGCATCGAAGTGGATGTCCAATTATCTGCGGACACGACTGTTTGGTTGTTCCACGATTACGACTTAGAAAAGGAAACGAACGGAACCGGGTGTTTGTCAGATGCAACAGACGCGTACTTACAGACGCTGCGCTACAGTAGTTTAGAACAAGAAAAATTGATCCGTTTAGAAGATCTTCCGGATGATTTGCACGGGAAAACGCTGTTTTTGGATGTGCGTATGCTTCATGGATGTACGAATGAACCGTTGGATGTGAATATGGTCTTTCAGGCGATCCAAAAAGTGGTCCTTCTAAAAGGGTGGGAAAATTTCAGAGTTATTGTGGGAAATCCGGCATGGGGATCCGTTTTTTCGGCTTTTGGAAAAGATTTGTACCTCAATGCGTATCATTGGGAACATTATCAACAAGTTTCGAATGCATTTTTCGCGGGACCATGTATCCGTGCTTTAGAAATTTCCAAGCAGGACATCGAAGAAATTCACGCAAACGGAAAAAAAGTAATTATTTTCGATGTTCGTTCCCCGAAGGGCACGCGGGAAGCGTTGAAGAAGTCACCCGATTTTTTGATGGTTGACGATGCCCGAACGGCGATAATAGAGAAGTACCGATGAGCAAGAAAAAAGAGCGATTGAATGTAGTGTATTCCACGAACCCGGATTTTCACTATCAATTTGAAGAGGAAAACGAGCAAGAGACCTTAGCTCCCGGAGATCAAACCTTGTATGTTTCGATCGATCGAAAACAGCGCGGTGGTAAGGAAGTAACCTTGGTTGAAGGATTTGTTGGCATGGATGCGGATCTGCAGCAACTGGGTAAACTGTTGAAAAGCAAATGTGGGGTAGGCGGAACGGCGAAAAATGGCGAAATTTTGATCCAGGGAAATTTCCGCGATAAAGTGATGGAACTGCTGAGCAAAGAAGGCTACAAAGTCAAACGAAAAGGTGGCTGAAAAACCGGTCTGTACGTTATTGCATAAAGAATTTTACCAACCAATAACTAACCAGACGTCATGCAAAATTTCCGCACAAACCGGTGTATATCGTTTATTTAGTTTGAATAAATCAATAGGATAACTCAAATGTAAGGAATTCCTTATATATTATTCTTGATTTTTTAATAAAATGTACGTTTTATTGATTGTCAGGTTAGCTGTTTGATAAATCAATTTAGTAACATGTTCAAACGCTGTTAGTAAATCGGCGAAATTCGTGTTTGTTTTGTCCTAAAACCACGTGCTTTTTCTTAAATTTGCTGCGATGGAAAAGCAAGTCATTCTAGACGATCAGCAAGTTCAGTTAACCATGAACCGACTGGCTTATCAATTAATCGAAAACCACGATCAATTCGAATCTACGGTCCTTATCGGTCTTCAGCCTAGAGGAATTCATGTGTTGGAGCGTTTGAAGCAGATCTTAGAATCTGTGTTAGGCCATGCAGTTACTTGCGGACAATTGGATATTACGTTTTACCGCGATGATTTTCGTCGACGTGAAAAACCGATCATTCCAAGTGCTACGAACATCGATTTCACGATCGAGGGCAAGCACGTGGTGTTGATAGATGACGTGTTGTATACGGGTAGAACCATTCGTTCCGGTTTGGACGCGCTGTTGGCATTTGGTCGACCAAGTAGTGTGGAATTATTGGTCTTGGTAGATCGTCGTTTTCAGCGCGACCTTCCTATTCAGGCAGATTATATTGGGAAATCAGTCGATACACTCGATACAGAACGCGTGTCTGTAGAATGGAGTCAGATCGAAGGAACAGATAAAGTTGTATTGTTTACACCGAAAGAATGGAACAGTTAAGTGTAGATCATTTGGTTGGTATTCGCGACCTCACCAAACAGGACATTGAATTGATCTTCAAAACCGCGGATAGTTTTAAAGAAGTCATTAACCGACCAATCAAGAAAGTTCCTTCTTTGCGTGACATTACGATTGCGAATTTGTTTTTTGAGAATTCTACCCGAACGCGATTGAGTTTTGAATTGGCTGAAAAACGCCTTTCTGCGGATGTCGTGAATTTTTCGGCATCCAGTAGTTCCGTTAAAAAAGGAGAAACACTCATCGATACGGTGAACAATATCCTTTCGATGAAAGTGGATATGGTGGTGATGCGTCATCCGAATCCGGGAGCAGCGTTGTTTTTATCGCAGCGAACGAATACACGGGTGATCAATGCCGGAGACGGTACGCATGAACATCCCACGCAAGGCTTGTTGGATGCCTTTTCGATCCGCGAACGTTTGGGAGAAGTTGCCGGTAAAAAAGTAGTGATCGTCGGAGATATCTTGCATTCCCGCGTGGCACTATCGAATATTTACACCTTGCAAAAATTGGGTGCAGAAGTCATGGTCTGTGGTCCTACAACTCTGATCCCAAAATACATCGATCAGTTAGGCGTGAAAGTGGAGCACAATCTCCAGCGCGCATTGAATTGGTGTGATGTAGCGAATATGTTGCGCATCCAGTTGGAACGTCAGGATATTCAGTATTTCCCGAGCTTGCGCGAATATTCCATGCAGTACGGTTTGACGAAAGACATCTTGGATAATCTGGATAAGGAGATCGTAGTGATGCATCCCGGTCCGATCAATCGTGGAGTGGAGATCACTTCGGATGTGGCAGATTCCAAGCAATCGATCATTTTGAACCAAGTGGAGAACGGTGTTGCTGTGCGTATGGCGGTTATATATTTGTTAGCCAGCAAAATCGGCAGATAATTTTGAAAGACTTGTCTAATTCATAGAATTTGTTACTTTTGAAGTAAGTCAGAAAAACATGAATTTCGAAATATCACAAGAGGCACATACAGCAGTTGTTCGTTCAACGGTAGAAAAATTGGACGCTTCCAATGCGCCGGAGTTGAAAAGTGAATTGTTGGTCTTGCACAAGCAAGGAGTTCAATCGGTGATCCTGGATCTTTCGAAGACAAAATACTGTGATTCTTCCGGTTTGTCGGCTATTCTAACGGGAAATCGTTTGTGCAAAGATGCGAACGGCATGTTCATTTTGTGTGGTTTACAGGAAAATGTGGCAAAAATGATCGGTATCGCCCAGTTAGATCGTGTTTTGAGTATTGTTGAGACACGTGAAGCGGCCAACGCGTTGCTCTAATCTTCCATGAGTTTTCAGTTAACGATCCTCGGGTCGGGTGCAGCACTTCCTACGGCGAATCGCGCACCTTCCGCTCAATATGTCGTATGTAACGAGCGCCATATTTTGATCGATTGCGGCGAAGGTACCCAAACGCAATTGCGGAAAAACAAAGTCCACATTCAGCGAATCACCCATATTTTAATCTCGCATTTACACGGTGATCATTATTTTGGCTTGGTGGGATTGCTGAGTACCCTACACTTGTTGGGACGGGATAAAGGCTTGACGATCTATGGACCGGAACCGCTGGAATCGATCATTCGCCAGCAACTTGAAATGGGGGATACGCGACTCAGTTTTCACTTGAATTTTGTACCGTTGAATGGAAAAGAACACCGCCTGCTTTTCGAAGATAACAAGATCGAGATCTGGTGCTTTCCCCTCAAACACCGCATTCCAACCAATGGATTTTTGATTCGCGAGAAACAAAAAGAACGCAGCTTGGATGGTGATCGCTTTCGAAAAGATGGTTTGTCCTTACAGCTGATTCCATTTTTTCGAAGAGGTGAAGATGTGACCTTGGAAAATGGGCAAATAATGCGGGCAGATGATTACACCTTTCCAGCACCAGCACCAAAGGCCTATGCCTATTGTTCAGATACGATTTACGATCCGGGCTTACAAAATTACCTGACAGATGTAACGGTCTTGTATCACGAAGCTACTTTCCTTCACGATAAGATCGATCGTGCAAAGGCTACCTACCATACCACTGCCTTGCAAGCGGCGCAACTGGCCAAAGATTCCGGGGTAGGACGTTTGTTGCTAGGACACTTGAGCGCGCGATATGAAAATGGTGATGCACATGAACAAGAAGCCAGATCCGTTTATCCCCATGCTCAGGTAGTTGAAGATGGCGATGTGTTCAATTTCTGATCAGTAATTGATATGACGTTCCTTTTTATCTTCGTAAATATCTGCGATCGTTACCAAAATTCCCGTTTCTTCCACGTCACCAAAGTCCGGGTTTACTGCGGTACCGAAAGTTTTCATTGTTGGCGACAAATTCATGTAGATATTCACCAAAGGTGGAATGTTTTCGCCACGAGCGCGAACATAGTTGTTTAGCACTTTAAACCCTTCTTTGAACTCCAATCCGGTCAATTGACTATCGGCATAGTTGCGATCGTAATCCTGTTTCAAGGGATGGAACGGTTTCATCAATTGTTCGTTGTCCGGAAAATAGTAGTGCATGAAGTGTAGCAAGAAATCGCGGCATTCGCGGTTGTAAGTAGGATACATGGTTACTTTTCCAAAGAAATACTTGATCTCCGGATGTTGCCGAACCAAGGCGCCCAAACCATCCCAGATATTGTCTAAGGCATACAGTCCTTTACGCGGATTCACCGATGGTTGATAATTGGGTTGTACCCAGCTGCGCCCCAATTCACAGGTATGTGGTAAATAATCGTTGACAAAACGATCGGTAAAATCGAAGTAATGCGCCGTGGACAAATGGATCGTACTGTCCGCATCAATGGCTTCTTTGCACAAGATGTAGCGGTAGCCACCCACGATCTCCTCGTCTTCCGGTGACCAAACGATCAATTGTTGGTAACATGGATCTTCCGTGTCGTATTGATCGAGGTCCAATGCTTCTCCCGTACCTCCGCCGGCTGTTCGGAAAGTCACTTCACGCAAGCGACCAATTTCGCGTATAACATTTGGCGCATTGTGCACATTGATAATGTAAATCTCATTATCGCCTTTTCGGGTATGACGAATCAGTCCCGAAGCTTGAAGTTCCGCCTTCAGGATCTCTTTATCGATTGCCGGTATGATGGGGTTTTGTGTGTTCATTTGCGTAAAGAATAAACGTGTTCTCGGAACCAGTCCGCGTGTTTTTGATCAGAGGTGTGCCGGTCTAAGCTGGATGCCGGAATGGGTTGTCCGACTGTGAAATGGATGTGCTGACCCTTCTGACGGAACATTTCATCCGACAAATAAAGCATCTCGATATTGGCTTTGATACCCAGGGTTTCTCGGAAATTCGATAAGTTGTAAAACCAATTGGAAAGTCTGCCTTCGATGTGGATCGGAATGATCAACTGATCGTTCAAACGTGCTTGTTTTACAAAGGCCTTTTTCCATTCTTTGTCTTTGATCACGCCTTTTTTTCTCCGACTCACCAATCCTGCCGGAAAGACGCACACACATTGGTCGCTGCCAAACAGTGCATTCACTTGTTGCAAGGTATTTCCTTTGGTTCTTCCGTGTTTGTTCACCCCAACGAAAATGTCGCGTAATGGTTCCAGATTGAGCAACAGGTCGTTGACAATGAATTTGATATCAGTGCGGTGAGTTTTCAAAGCGTCTACCAACAACATGGCATCCATGCCGCCTAGTGGATGGTTCATGACGATCACGCACTTACCGCTTTTTGGAATGCGTTCGATGCCTTCGATCGAGTAGGTAACACCGATGTATTCCATGACCTCCGTGCAAAATTGTTGATTTTTGGAGTCGTGGGTGCGCAAGAAATCGTTGATCTCTTTTTGGTGAATAATGCGCTCGATGTAGCGGATGATGAAACCCGGGATCCATTTCAGCAAACGCGGGTTTTTGCTGCGGATCAAACGACGTACATTGATGAAATCATCCGTTGGGTTCATGTTGCAAAAATACGATTTTCCCTCCTTTGGAAGGCAGCGTTAGCGATCAGTTTTACCCATTTTATTGACAATAGGGTACGAAAAATGAACTTACGGAGCGCAGACCAAGGTGTCGTACCACGGAGAAAAACCTGCCCAAACACCAATCGCTCCACCTGAAATATTGGTTGGTATAGACGTTGGAGATGCGAACGGATTGCCACCATTCTGGATCTGCAGGATTTTACTTTCCCAAAAATCGTATACGCCTTTATCCATTTTAGAGAATTTTACAACCACGGAATCACCGATTTTGTAATAGCCTTTGTTTTGACTTGCCACATCCTGATCGCTCCAGGACATGGGATTCTCATAGTAGAATTCAAAGGTTTGACCGTTGAAGAATTCATCGTTGAAAACCGGGGAATAGGTTTTTTTGAAATTGGCGTCTTTCGGAGCACCGTTCACGAGGTTGATGCGTTTTACCTCCCACATGTAATTGTCTCCGGCAAAGCTCGGATCGGTCAATTGTGCATAGGAAAAACCGTAACCAGGATCCGGATCGGGATCTTGTTTCCAATACAAGGAATCCAAGGCGGTGGGAGGAAGGATGGTGGTTGTAGACGTGTATGTCTTGCCTTCAAACAATACGTTTAGTGTGTAAGTTTTTCCAATTTCTCCCCAAATGGCAGTATTGAAACTGGTGTAAGCGCACAAATGGTAATTGGGCAATTCTTCTACAGGAACACCAAATAATTCTGCTGCAATCTGTTCGGTTCCTGCCGGCAAATTATCGCTGCAGATCTCATCCAAAACCACCGTGGTGTCACCATTGGAAACCGTCACTACAGCTCCGGACTGGAAGCCATTCAGAAAACTTTCCAAATTGGTAGGTGCGTAGATATCCTGCGTTTTTGACAGCAGCACGATGGGAGGGAAGCCGGTTTCGATCTTGCCATCGATCACCAGTTTTTCCTCATATCCCGGAATATCGATCTTCACTTCCTTGGAACAAGAAGTCAAAAATCCCATGCTAACAAGCAGTCCAACTATTAAAATTCGAAGTTCCATGTGACACTCGGTAAAATTGGAAACAAGGAAACCTGTTTCACGTTGATCTTAAAATTGTTTTGAAGTAAACTTCCTTGATTGTCGATATACAAAAAGAACGGATTGGCGCGATTGTACACGTTGTAAACAGAGATGTTGACGTTTTGTCGGAAGCGTTTTTTCTTTTCTACAGTTGCTCCGGTTTTTGGATCTGTCACCAGTTTCGTTGGTTTGTCATACCACGTGGCAGAAAGGTCCAATCGGTGATATGGCGCCATGCGGGTAGAATTTCGGGCTCCATAATTAAAGATCAGGTCTTGCTCGTGTACATACCAACTATTTGGCAAGGTCAAGGTGTTTCCACTGGCATAAATGAAGGATAAACCGAAGGTCCAATGTTTATTCAATTCATAGGTTCCAACCACAGTCAAATCGTGCCGGCGGTCGTATTTTGCCGGAAAAACTTCTTTTTGTAAATCCGGGAAGTAGCGTTCGGTTTTCGACCAGGTGTAACCGATCCACCCCGTGATTTTTCCTACTGTTCGTTTCAGAAAGAATTCCGCACCGTAACTCCATCCGGTACCAAATACCAGCAAGTTATCGGTATTGTCGTTTACATTATCACTTGGCAGTGCGCCTTGCTTGTATTCAATGACATTCTGCATGTGTTTGTAGTAAATTTCCACGGAACTTTCCCATTTATTGTCGCGGAAGTTTTTGAAATAACCGATACTCGTTTGCCAGCCCCGTTGCGGTTTAGCTACGTCGGTACTCGGATACCAAATATCGGTTGGCAACGACACTGCCGACAAACTGGAAAGGTGCACGTATTGGTTGTTGTAGGTAAATCCTCCTTTCAGGGAACTGGTTTTGTTCAAGAGGAATCTTCCGGTGATCCGTGGTTCCAATCCGTGGTAGAATTTGATCAATTCTCCCGGAGCGTAGATTGTTTCTCCGGCAGGATTTCCTACTGCATCTTTTGTGAATCGGGTGAACGAACCGACGAATTGGTACATGGAGTAGCGCAAGCCGATGTTGAGACTGAGTTTTTCATTAACGTCGATCTCGTCTTGAAAATAAATCCCGGATTCGTGGCTAAATAGTTGCTGTGCCAATCCGGTATCGAAGGTAGTGGTATCTTGCTGTGCAGACACGCTGATCGGTGTGAAGGTGTGGTACAAATAATCGGCTCCCCACTTCATTTTATGTCGTGTTCCGGGCAAATACGTGAAATCCACCTTTCCTCCAACATCGCGAATTCCGGAAGAAATGGTGATGCTGAAATTGTCTTGTTCGGAACCAAAACTAAAGAGGTAATCGGTGAAATTCACACTGGTGTTCATGAACAACTTATTGGAAAATAAATGATTCCACCGAACATTTGCAATGGCATTCCCCCATGGCATTTTGACATTGAAATCGTCGTCTTTGTTCCCGAAGTTGAAGAAATCACGTCCGTAATACCCACTCGCATAGATCTTGTCTTTTTTGCCCAAGGTATAATTCAGTTTGGCGTTGAAATCGTAGAAATAATAACTCGTTCCGGCAAAGGGACTCGAATCTTTGATGAATGCTTTCATGAAAACATCGATATACGTTCGACGCGCCGAAACCAAGAACGAACCTTTGTTTTTCACGATCGGACCTTCTACGGTCAAGCGCGACGAGATCAACCCAATACCACCGGTAACTTTGAATTGTTTGTTGTTTCCTTCGTTCATATTGACTTCCAATACCGAAGAGAGTCTACCGCCGAAAGATGCCGGCATTCCGCCTTTGATCAGGTTTACGTTCTTGATGGCATCTGAATTGAAAACGGAGAAAAAACCGAACAAGTGCGCCGCATTGTACACATGGGTGTTGTCGAGAAGCACCAAGTTCTGGTCCGGACTACCGCCACGGACATAAAAACCTTGTCCGCCTTCACTGACAGAAGAAACTCCAGGTAACAATTGGATGGTTTTGATGACGTCCACTTCACCTAGGAAGGCCGGTAATTTTTTTACCATTTGAATATCGAGTTCGATCTGTCCGATCTTCGTCGACTGAACGTTATCCAGGCGTTTGGCATTCACTTCCACACCTTCGATCGTCGTAACGTTTTCTGTCAAGGTCAGATTCAATTCCTGATCCTGATTCAAGTCCAGTGCGATGGTATCTGCCGGAAATCCGGGACCTCTGACCACGGCGGTGTAGGAGCCTTTCGGAACGGTCAGAGAGAAATAACCAAATTCATTTGTAACGGTTCCTTTTTGAATTTCGATCAGGTAGAGTTGTCCGCCAATGATCGCTTCTCCCGAACTTTCTTCGGAGATCGTACCACTGACAGTAGCAGTTTCCTGTCCGAAAACTACACCGGAAATCAAGGTGAAACAAAGTAAAATTGTGCGCATCATGATAAGTTCCACGAAATTAAGGAATAAGCGCTATGTTTTGTTGTGACCGTGGAATAAAAAAGTGTGAAAAACATGTTGCTGAAATGTGTTCGCAAGCGAATGGAAACCGGCTAAAAATGGTATTTTTGCCCCAAATTACAACGCATGAAGATCTCATACAATTGGTTAAACGAATTTTTACCTGTACAGAAGTCGCCGGAGGAATTGGCGCAACTTTTAACGGATACCGGTTTGGAGGTAGAAGGATTGGAAGTTCAGGAAGCTGTAAAAGGTGGATTGGAAGGCGTTGTGGTTGCAGAAGTGCTGACGTGTGAGAAACATCCAAATGCGGATCGCTTGAAAGTAACCACTGTCACAAATGGGAAAGAAACCTTGCAAGTGGTGTGTGGTGCTCCAAACGTGGCAGCGGGACAAAAAGTGATCCTGGCGCAAGTTGGCGCGACCTTGTATCCAACTCCGGATCAACCGTTGAAGATGAAAGTTTCCAAGATTCGCGATGTGGAATCTCACGGAATGCTTTGTGCAGAGGATGAATTGGGGATCGGAACAAGTCATGACGGAATTTTAGTATTGCCTGAAAATGCACCGGTTGGGATGCCGATCGCGCAGTTTTTGGAATTGGAGAACGACACGCAGATCGAGATCGGGTTGACGCCAAATCGTGCAGATGCCATGGGACATATTGGCGTAGCTCGCGATGTCTTGGCGCATGCAGCCTGTCACGAGAACAGCACGGATAAAGTAGCATTGAAACCACTGAAAGGTTTTTCAGTTTCTCAGAATTTGCCTGTTTCTGTGGAAGTGCAAGATGCAGAAAAATGTCCGCGATATCTGGGAGTAACGATCTCAAATGTTTCGATCAAGCCTTCTCCGGCTTGGTTGCAAAAGCGTTTGCGCGCTGTTGGATTGTCACCGATCAACAATGTCGTGGACGTAACCAATTACGTGATGCGCGAATTGGGAACTCCTTTGCACGCCTTCGATGCTGCGAAAGTAAATGGCAAAGTGATCGTTCGTACGGCGCAAGCAGGAGAAAAAATGACCACCTTGGACGGTGTGGAGCGCACCTTGGACAGCTCGGATCTGGTAATCGCCAATGAGCAAGAAGCCATGTGCATTGCCGGTGTTTTTGGCGGAATTGATTCCGGAATTCAAGATGAAACGACACAGGTGTTTTTGGAAGCAGCCTATTTCCAGCCGGTGAGCGTGCGCAAGACAGCAAAACGTCATGGATTAAATACAGATGCAAGTTTCCGTTTCGAACGCGGAGTAGATGTGGACTTGGTTCCCTATGCGTTGAATCGCGCGACGGAATTGATTTTGGAAGTCGCCGGAGGAGAAGTCGGTATGGAGCCGGTGGATCTTTACCCGAATCCGATCGAAAAGCGTAAAGTTTCCTTGCGTTTTGCACGTTGTAGTTCCGTCTTAGGTCACCAGATCGCCCCGGATTTGATCAAACGCATCCTTTTAGCTTTGGATTTTGAGATAGTCGGGGAAAATTCGGAGGCATTCGAACTAGTGGTTCCCAATTACCGGGTAGATGTGGACCGTGAGATTGATGTGATCGAAGAGATCCTACGCATTTACGGCTTCAATCAAGTTCCATTGCCTGAGAAATTGAATACGTCGATCGTTTTGTTCGATAAACCGGATACTGAACGTTTGCAGGTGAATTTATCGGAAGTGCTGGCCGGAATGGGGTTTTCAGAAATGATGAACAATTCCCTCACTTCTTCGAATTATACGGAAAAGCTCGGTAAAGAACTATTCCCGGCTGCTCAGAATGTGGAATTGCTGAATCCGTTGAGTCAAGATCTGAACGTCATGCGTCAAACCTTGATCTTTCAGGCGCTAGAGACTATTGCGCACAATCAAAACCGCCAGCATCCGGATTTGCGTTTATTCGAATTTGGAAAAGTTTACCGCAAGGTAGATGGACGTTATCAAGAAGGAAAGCGCTTATTGCTGACCGTTTGTGGAAGGAGAGAACCGGAAAATTGGAACGCCGGTAATGATAAATCGAGTCTGTTCACCCTGAAAGGTGCTTTGAATGCCCTTTTCAGTCGTTTGGGAATGGCGAATTTAGTACAAGAAGGAGATTTAACGGCACACGATCTGTTGTCCGATGGCTACAACTTGGCTATTTTGAAAAATTCGGTCGGACAAGTTGGTAGCATCCAGAAAGCCACTTTGAAGCATTTCGGTGTAAAACAAGAAGTATTTGTTGCTGAATTGGATTGGGACGTGGTTTTGGATTCCTTGAAATTGACCAAAACGATCTACAAAGAATTGCCGAAAACCTTCGCTGTACGTCGTGATTTCTCCTTGCTTTTAAATACCGAGGTGCGTTTTGCACAGATTCGTGATATCGCCAAGAAAGTAGACAAGAAGTTGTTACAAGAAGTTGGTCTTTTTGATGTCTATGAAGGAAAGAACCTGCCTGAAGGCAAGAAATCATACGCTGTTTCTTTCACGTTCCAGGATGCTGAAAACACGTTGAAAGACGAGCAAGTGGATCGGATCATGGAACAAATACGCGGTCAACTCGAAACGCAATTGGGCGCTGAACTTCGCAGTTAATTCGTTTGTTTAAGCGTAAAAAACATACATGAAAACGGGACATCGAATTGTAACTGGAATTGGCACAGGAATCGGAAAAACGGTTTGTAGCGCGGTCATTTGTGAAGCGCTGGGAATGGATTACTGGAAACCGGTTCAATCGGGTGATTTACATGCCTTAGATGCAGATTTTGTGCGCGAACACACGTCGTTTGTACAGATCGTTCCGCCTGCAAAATTGCTAACTCAGCCTCTGTCCCCGCATGAAGCTGCGCGTATAGACGGGATTGTCCTGACAGAAGAAGATTTCGAACTACCGGATTTGGAAAACGACACGTTGATTGAGGGTGCTGGAGGACTGATGGTCCCTTTGAACGATGAAGGATTGTGCTATTTAGATGTGTTTCAGCATTGGGATTTACCCGTTTTTGTTGTCACACGCCATTATTTGGGAAGTATCAATCATACGTTGTTGACCTTGAATGCGCTGTATAGTCGTGAGATCCCCATTGCCGGATTGATCGTGAACGGTCAGCGCAACGAATCGAGTGAGCGTATTTACCGGAATCAATTTCCTGAATTACACCTTTCTTACATTCCAGAATTGGAAATAATTACGAAACAATCCATTCAAGCTGCGGCACAAACATGGAAAGAACAACTGCTTTAAAAGCTGATCAAGACTATGTGTGGCATCCGTTCACACAAATGCAAACGGCACC
>CAYRVL010000011.1:35585-49449 GCA_964427665.1 uncultured Fluviicola sp.
GCAGATCTTGAAAAAGTTTTTTTCTCCGACGACGGCAGTACCGCAATTGAAGTCGCCTTGAAAATGGCATTTCAGTATTGGCACAATCAGCAGGAGAATCGTAAGCGCGTGATCGCCTTAGAGGGAGCGTATCATGGCGATACGTTTGGGGCCATGTCGGTTGGTGCCCGCGATGTGTTTAACAAACCATTCGAACCGTTTTTCTTTGACGTCGATTTTTTGGAATTTCCGACTACCAAAAATGCGCATGCCATTTTACATCAAGCGGAAGATCTGTTGAAAACGGGTGAAGTGGCGGCTTTGATCATCGAACCGCTCATTCAGGGTTCCGCCGGCATGCGGATGTATCCCAGCGCGTTTTTAGACCAATTGGTTTCCTTGTGTAAAAAATATGGAGCACTCGTGATCTTAGACGAAGTCATGACAGGTTGGGGTAGAACGGGACGGATGTTTGCGTTGAACTACCTTACACAAGTTCCGGATATGGTTTGTTTGTCGAAAGGACTTACCGGAGGCGTGCTTCCCTTGGGATTGACCGTAACGACCCAAAAGATCTACGACGCATTTTTACATGATGAAACTGCTAAAGCCTTCCTTCATGGACATTCCTTCACCGGTTCTGCTTTGGCTTGTGCAGCAGCCAATGCCAGTTTGGACCTGTTTGAAGAACCAGATACTTGGGAGGCGATCGAACGCATTGAGGAGCAACACTTGGTTTTTGCGCAGCGCTTGAAGAAACTGGATAAGGTTTCCGGAATTGGTGTGTGTGGAACGATCCTGCGCTTTGAGATCAACGCAGACGATTCGGGTTATTTTTCCGGAAAACGCGATCTAATCTATCAGCATATGTTGGATAATGGTGTTTTAATGAGACCGCTTGGGAATGTACTTTTTATAAATCCACCTTATTGTATTACAGATGAAGAATTGAACACGATCTATTTTGTGATCGATGGTTTACTTGAAAAAGACCAATTTTAATCTGAATACCTTTTCGAAGAATCAATAATCCTTGACCAAAGAATTGGTCAAGGATTTGTGTTTGAAACAAGTTTTAATTCTAAAGTTTCATCAATTTATACTCGGAATAAGAATTGTCCAAGTGAATTTTTAAATAGTAAATCCCCGTTGGCGCATTTAATTCAAACTCCATTTTATCGGTGTTTTGAAGATTTTTTGTCAATACAACCCGACCTGTGATATCCGTAAAAATGTAATTTATGGATGAATATAATTTATTAAAATTAATCACATTGTGATCTCCTAGCGGGTTCGGTATATGGATTAGATGAGATTCATTGTGAAGATCAAAGAGGTTTAAAAAATCAATCTCTAAACAGGAGGAGGTATCAACACAACCATTTTGTGTGACAACAACACTATAAAGTCCATTTTCAGTAGGTGTAAAATTCTGCGAAGTTTCTCCTAAAAGAATAGCTGATTCATTTGAACAATCCAGCCATTGATAAGCTGCACCGGACGGTGTTGCAGAGAAAGTACTTCCTGTAAGTGCTATTGAAGGGTTCAAAGAAACAATACTTAAATTGAGCGTCACCGTAGAATCGCAACCAGCCGCATTTACCAAGGTGAAAACTGCGGTATTGTTATTCGTTGTGTATGTAATTCCATCAATCCAAGTAAAACTGTTGCAAGAAGATTGTGTATCTATACCAGTTGTTGGGGTACAAAAGTCAAAAATTCTTGCATGTCCAGTATTTAAATTGTTAAAATTGGCCCCTCCGGCGACCGTATATGGTGTTGGCATAGAAACAGCAACTCCAAAACCATCACCAGCCATTTCTCCATCAATATCAGTTCCTTCCTGCATCCAATCAATACCGTTCCATTTAAAAACACGAATATGACCTGAAAGATTTCCATTTCCGTCATTGCTGCCTGAACCAACTGCAATGGTATTTGCATCGGGCATGCTTAAGGCTCTGCCAGAAAAATCTTCTGTCGCTTCACCATTGATTTCGTTCCCTTTTTGGATCCAATTTGCTCCGTTCCAATTGAAAATTTTAGTTTGTCCGGCATCTAGTCCCGCATCGTCGTTTCTATCTGCACCAATTGCAATTGTATTTGCATCGGGCATGTTTACCGCACTTCCAAAGTTTTGCATTGAAACAGCGCCATAGAGTGAAGTTCCTTTGAGCACCCAGGCAGTTCCATTCCAAGAATAAACTCTTGCTTCACCTGCACTAGTTCCGTTAAAATCATTACTCATTGAACCAATTGCCAAAGTGTTTGAATCCGGCATTGAAATAGATAGGCCTGAGAAATCTCCAGCCGCTGATCCATCTATATCCAAACCTTTTTGTAGCCAATTAGTTCCGTTCCATGAATAAACGCGCACATGACCTGAAAGTGAGCCGTTACCATCGTTTTCAGGCGCGCCAATGGCAACAGTATTACTATCGGGCATTACTACGGCAGTTCCAGAATAGTCATATGCAGCTTCTCCATCGATATCAGCTCCTTTTTGAATCCAAGAAATTCCATTCCATTTGAATATTCTCGTGTGTCCACAATCTATTCCGCCAATGCCGTCGCTGCTTCTGGCTCCAATTGCAACTGTGTTTTCGTCCGGCATACTAACAGACCATCCTGAAAAATTAGCCGCAGCTTCTCCATCTATGTCATGTCCTTTTTGAATCCATGAGTTTCCGTTCCATTCGTATATACGCACATGACCTGACTCATTTCCATTTCCGTCATTGCCTCTTGCCCCAATTGCAATAGTGTTTGCATTGGGCATACATAAAGCGCCTCCGAAATTATCAGCGGCTAATTCACCATTGATATTTGAGCCACGCTGAATTTGGCTAAACGTGAAATGAGTAAAGATTAGGAGTGACGTTGCTACTAGGAGTGTTGGTAATTGTTTCGCCATGACCTATCAATTAGTATAAAACATAATGTAGTTGAAATGTGAACGTTCTTTATTATGGTGCTTTGGTTGCTTCTACCAATCCCATAACATACATACGAAGAACATCGTTTGAGTTGATTGTTTCTGAAATGGTTATGTCATCTGTATTTTGACCCAAGCCATGAATGCCATAGGTTTGTTCAAATGTGTGTGATCGTAGTTTTTCAAAATCTTTCAAAACAACTTCTTTCTCTTCGATGAGTTCTTTTTCCTTATCGTACACTTTGATAGTTAAGCTTAATTTTGGTTTTACCTTTGAAAATGAATTGTTGGCCAAAGTGATTTTGACACCTCCGCTTGCAGCTATGTGGCACGAGATATCTACATAATAGTTCAATGTATCACTTGTTTTAACCGCCTTTTTAAACGTGTTAGCTGGAAGATACATTAAGTGCTCTGGTAAAGCCCCCATAACCGCTTTTTCTTCGGGTCTCATGCTCGTTAATGTCGCTTTTAAATGCTCTCCTAACATTTGTTCAGTAGCCAATAAAATGGTGTCTGACAGTTCTTTCGGCATGTCTTCTACCGTTGCAAGATTTAGAATCTTGTGCTCCTTGTTCTGAGCTTTCATTTGGGTTACAAGCGCATCATCAATTCTAAATACAAAATTGTAAACAACACCAGACTGCGAAAAAGCAATCATTGAACTTGAAATAACTGTTAATAAGAGAATAATTTGTTTCATGGTATAAATTTAAAACTGGAAAATCCAATAAACATGCCAAAAAAACATGCTTACTTTTTAAAGCTAAATATTTAACAAATTCGCACTTTCGTTTACGGCTCTTTGAATTTTTTCTCCTAGTAATTTTATTTCACTTCGCGTTATAGTTATTGGGGGAGAAAGACGAAAACTATATGGATGCGAGAGAAACCAGAAGCTGATAACACCCATTTCCAGAAGTTGTTTGACCACTTTATCCACGCGTTCAAAGCTCACCATATCACAAGCAAACATCAAACCTTCACGTCGAATTTCAAAGATCTCATCAATCTCTTTTAAATAAGATTCGAGCAAGGCTCCATTTGCTTCCACTTCGTTCCAATCCACTTCTTCGGTGAAAACATCCAAGGTGGCCTTTGCTGCAGCCGTGATCACGGGATTCCCGCCAAATGTCGTAATGTGTCCTAGCATTGGATTGTAGGAAAGTTCGCGCATGTATTTCTGATCCGTTACAAAAGCTCCGATCGGCAATCCGCCTCCTAATGCTTTTCCCAGAATCAGTACATCGGGCACGATACCACTTTTCTCAAAAGCGAAGAGTTTGCCCGCGCGTCCCATTCCACATTGAATTTCGTCAAACATCAGCAGTGCGCCAACAGAACGACATTTTTCTTGCAAAGCGCGTAAGAATTCATTCGAAGCTCTGCGCACACCGGCATCACCTTGAATAGGTTCGATCAATACTCCGGCTGTTCGGTCAGTAATGCGCTCCAGTTCCTCGAAATTGTTCAATTCCAGAAAGTCGACATCCGGTAAAAGTGGTCGGAAAGCAGATTTTTTGACTTCGTTTGCACTGACGCTCATCGATCCGTGCGTGGAACCATGATAAGATCCTTTAAATGCGATCAGTTGACTGCGACCAGTTACGCGTTTTGCCAGTTTTAGCGATGCTTCAATGGCTTCCGTTCCAGAGTTTACCGGGTATACACAGTTTAAATTGTCAGGCAATAATTCCGTCAATTTCTCGGCAAATGCAATATTGGACGATTGGATGAATTCACCGTAAACCATGACGTGCAAGTGCTTATTCAGTTGTTCTTGAATCGCCGCAATGACTTTGGGATGACGATGTCCGATATTGGTCACTGAAACACCAGAAATGGCATCCAGGTATTGTTTTCCGGAACGGTCGTAAATATAGATCCCCTCCGCGTAATCGACATCGATCAAGAACGGGAAGGGATTCGTTTGTCCTAATTGGTTTAAGAAAATGTGTTTTCTGTTATCTTCCATTTGGTCTTCCGTGTGGTGGCGGTGGCGGTGGAGGACCTTGTTCGCGCAATGCCTCCAACAATTCCCGCTTGAATTCACGTTCCAAACTTAGCAGTTTTAATGTTCGTTTGTTCCCGATCACCTTTGAAAATTTTTCTTGATACTCTTTTCGGAGCGTCAATTCTTTCTCTTCGTTGGCAAGGATCTCTTCGAACTTCTTTTTCGCGTCTTCATCCGAAATTTTGTCGAAGTTTTCCTGGATTTCTTTTTCTAGTTTGCGATTGGATTTTCGGATCTCCTTCAGTTTGGATTCCAGTTCATTGTACACCGGCCAAAACTTTTGCGCTTCGTCGGTGGTCAATTCCAACTCTTTCGTGATAAACGCGATCTTTAACTTTTCTACGCGATCTTCACGTTCCTTTTCGTTTGGTGGCGGACCTTTGCGATCCGGTTGTGCCTGAATCCAAGCAGGGGCGAGTAGCATTCCAAGAAGGCATAATGTGCCGATAAATTGGGTTTTCATGGGTTCTATAATTTGATTAACTACCTAATAATAATTCTTCATCCAGATCTTGGTCGTGGAGGTAATCGATGATCTCATCTTTGTCGATATCTCGAAACAGCTCATCACGAGGCGCTTCCTCAATGGTGGCTACGTCGTTGATCGTATTCGCTGGTAAATTGGCAAAGGGAGATGGGATCTCGTGGAGCTGATCGGTCAAATGATCTACCTCTACGTCATCGATGTTTTCGTGTAAATAATCCAAAATTTCAGCTTGAGACAAGGAACGAAAATTTACTTCCGGATGTGACTTTTGGGGCGATTCGGGTGTCCACAAAGCAACGGTTAACAGCAGTGCAATTCCAGCGGCAATGGCAGTCCAACTATACCAACGTTTGTAAAGCGGAACGATTTTCGGTGCTGCGTCTTTGGCGATCTTTTCGAACAGATCACTTTTCAGATCTTCAAAATAAGCGTTGTTCGGAAGTTCCGTCTTATGCACCTCAAGTTGTTCGATGATATGTTGCTCTTGCTTGTTCACGTTCTTTGGATGTGCCATTTGATCAATGGTTTAATTTTGTTCGTAAAAAGTTTTCTATTTTATTGACAGCATGGAAGTAGTTTGCTTTCAATCCACCGGTGCTACCTCCGGTTATTTGGGCAATTTCTTCGTATTTCAGATCTTCAAAGTACTTCATTTCAAAAACCAGGCGCTGTTTTTCGGGTAATTGTTCCAAGGCTTCCAGCAGCCATGCAGAAATTTCCTCTGCGCTGATCTTTCCAAAATGTTCGGATTGGTGTTGAAAAGCGACAATGGGCGCATCGATTTCCAGTGCTTTATGTTTTTGTTCTTTCTTGAGCGCTTGTAAGGTTTCGTTATAAGCGATTCGAAATATCCAGGAATAGAGAGAGCTGTTTCCTTGGAATTGGGAACGATGCTTCCAGATCTTAAAAAGTGTTTCCTGTAGAATGTCGTTGGCTAGTTCATGGTTTCTGGTCCAACGACGAATGGTGATATAAAGCCGTTTTGCATAGCGATCAACGATCCATCCCATGGCTTGTTGGGCGAAATGATCTTCCCGATGAAGATTGTCAATTATGAGTCGTTCATCGGGAAGATTTTGTGTCATGTATTATCCTTTTCGTGAAATCGCCTTTTGTGCGGCTTCCACAATGTTTGGAGTATCCAATCCGTACTTCACCATCAATTCATCCGGTGTTCCAGATTCTCCAAACGAGTCGTTCACAGCAACATATTCCTGTGGACATGGGAAGTTTCTGCTCAATACTTGAGAAACAGCCTCTCCCAATCCGCCATTCATCATGTGTTCTTCAGCTGTAACGACACATTTTGTTTTGCGCACAGAGTCTAAGATTGCTTGTTCGTCCAAAGGTTTAATCGTGTGCATATTGATCACCTCTACAGAGATCCCTTTATCCGCTAAAATTTGAGCAGCTTCGATGGATTTCCACACCAAATGTCCGCAAGCGATGATCGTTACGTCCGTACCTTCCGTCAATACATCTGCTTTACCGATAACGAATTTGGCATCTGCAGGAACGAAAATTGGAACAGCTGGACGACCGAAACGCAAATAAACAGGGCCGTTGTGATCAGCGATCGCGATGGTTGCTTGTTTTGTTTGATTGAAATCAGCAGGCACGATCACCGCCATATTTGGCAACATGCGCATCATACCGATATCTTCTAAAATTTGATGCGTTGCGCCATCTTCTCCCAAGGTCAAACCAGCGTGCGAAGCACAGATCTTCACATTTTTCTGAGAATAAGCAACAGATTGACGGATCTGATCATACACACGTCCCGTTGAGAAATTCGCGAATGTTCCTGTGTATGGGATCTTACCTCCGATGGTCATACCCGCAGCCAACCCGATCATGTTCGCCTCCGCAATTCCAACCTGGAAAAAACGTTCCGGAAATGCTTTTTGAAAGGCGTCCATTTTCAAGGAACCCGTTAGATCGGCGCAAAGGCCTACAACATTCGGATTTTTTTGAGCTACTTCCAGTAATCCTTCTCCGAATCCAGAGCGTGTATCTTTTTTTCCAAATACTTCAAATTGCTTCATGGCAAGACTATAAATTTATTGGCGTTGTTTTATTTGATTGAATTTTAAATCCTTTCTCACTGGTGTAGGTGGTAGATCGCAATTGTTTTTGGCGATAGATCACCTTGTAATTTCCCGGCTGTAAATAAACCATTCCGGAAAGATTGGATTGGTCGAGGTTGCACACCCATTCCTGCGCACCATCTTCTTTGATCAGAAAGATCTGGGCAACTATGGCTTTTGGCGTGGAGTAAGTTAACTGTCCAGGAGCCAAGATATCGACTGTTTCTTTCGAGCTTTGCGCAACGGTGACTTTTTTGTAAATACGCGGAAGAGTGAGAATCTCCAACTCGTACTCGCCAACCAAATATTTGTCGGTGGTATTCACGAATTGGGTATTCAAGGTTGCCGGTTTTCCTTTTTGCATCACGCGTACATCCACCTGATAGGGTTTTGTAGCATTTGAAAAGCGGATATTGATGAACCCTTGCGGACAATCTACAACAATGGTGTTGTGGGTGTTTTTGACCAACGAGATGTTCTTCTTTTCTACTTTCGGAATCGTATTCACCAAGAGATCATATTTCAGATTTGGATCAATGATCAAGGTGTCGGGATTTCCCCAGCGATTGATCGTATGTACGAACGTGTACACCAAGCGATTCGTGCCTGCTTCGTACAAGAACATCGTGACATCGGTTTCCACTGGAACGCCGTTGATATTATTCAAATTTATCTGAGCAGTTGTATTGATCAAAGCCTTGTTGATCACTGTTTTCAATACGTTTCGGAAAGCGTCCTTCGTTTCTGCTTCGGAGTAACTACCAATGCACTTGAATTGTTCCAGGTAGGAGAGATCCAGTCCCAAACCGATCACGAACGGCGTAACGCGTACTCCTTTGTCATGGAGTTTCTTGGCGATCACACAAGGGTCGTTATCGCAGGCTTCCAAACCATCGGTGATGAGGATGATGATGTTTCGCGCTTTGGTATCCGGGAAATCTCCTGCTGCAGCTTCTAAAGAGCGGGCGATGGGTGTGGTGCCTTTGGCTGCTATCGATTTGATCCGGTTTTTAACCCGATCGTAATTGTCTGCTGAAAACGGCACTTCCAATTTCGTATCATTACAATCTTGATACGTTGCAGTAACCGGCGATTGGTGTCCGTAAACCCGCAAGGCGATCTCCAAATTGGCGGATCCTCGTAAACTATCAACGGCTTTTGCCAACAATTCTTTTGCCGCTTCGATACGTGTTTGCGTTCCCCAATTGGCATTCATCGAATTGGAGGCATCCAAAATAAAAAGTATACGCGTCAATTCTTGTGCTTGGGATGTAGTTGAACCCAAAAACAAGCAAATCCATATGACGCGCCATAGTTTCATTCTAGTAATCTCCGAGTGTTTCTTCTAATTGTGCAAGAGCGGCTTCCAATTGTTCTGGATTTGGAGCAACACCGTGCCATTTGTGGGACCCCATCATGTAATCCACTCCTTGCCCCATTTCGGTGCGCATGAGGATCACGATCGGTTTTCCGTTACCGCATTTTGCTTTTGCGGTTTGCAATGTTTCGATCAAAGCATTCATGTTGTGTCCGTCCATTTCCAAAACTTCCCAACCAAAAGCTTGCCATTTTGCAGCCAAATTACCGAGGGAGATCACATTTTCAACATCACCGTCAATTTGGCGACCGTTGTAGTCGATCGTAGCGATGATATTGTCTACTTTATGAGCAGCCGCATACATAGCCGCTTCCCAGATCTGTCCTTCTTGTAATTCGCCATCACCGTGAAGGGTGTACACAATGCCCGGATCGTTATTCAATTTTTTCGCTTGTGCAGCTCCGATACCGTTGGAAAGTCCTTGTCCCAATGAACCGGAAGCCATACGGATACCCGGAAGTTTTTTATCCACACTTGGGTGACCTTGCAGGCGGGTTGAGATCTTGCGGAAACTTCCTAATTCTTCGATCGGAAAATAACCAGCACGCGCCAAAACGCTATACCAAACCGGCGAAATATGTCCGTTGGATAAAAAGAACAGGTCTTCGTTTTTACCGTCCATGGTGAAATGGTCCGGATTGTGTTTCATTTGATGAAAATAAAGCACTGTTAAAAAGTCCGCACAACCCAAAGATCCTCCCGGATGTCCGGAATTTACGGCCGATACCATGCGAACGATATCTCTTCTAACTTGACTAGCGATTGCTGTTAATTGTTGAATTTCCATGTGATAATGCAATTTGGCAATGCAAAACTAAAGTTTAATGTGAAAGTATCCTCGTTTGCTTCTCAATAGTTAATAACAACTTCTAAAAAATACCGTTGCAGAAGCAACCATTTCGACTAATTTTGAGTTTCCTAATAAACGACTAACAATTATGAAATTTAAAACTCTCCTTTTTCTCCTTTCATTTTTACCTTTTTTTGCTGTTTCTCAGGTGATTGTTGATAGTCCTGAGTATGATTCGCTCAAGCAACTGAATTTACTTCAAGAAACGCAAGTGTTACCCAATCCGAGTTTATCGTCTGGTGATCTGGTTTATTCCTTGCCAGCGCCGAGTGTAAAATCGAGTGCATGTGAATGTTATCAAGAGCCGGATGGTACGTATACGTTGGCGTTACTACCGAACGATGATGGATCTAGTAGTGTGATCAATTTGCCGTTCACATTTTGTATGTACGGTAATTCCTACTCGCAATTGTATATCAATAACAATGGGAACGTAACCTTCGGGAATTCGTTGTCGACCTTTAGTTCGACGGCTTTTCCGTCAACCGGGAATTTGATCATTGCGCCTTTTTGGGCGGATGTGGATACACGTGCCGGAAATGGACAGGTATTGTACAAAATTACTCCTACAGCTTTGTATGTGAATTGGAAAGATGTTGGCTACTTCAGTCAGCATGGTGATAAATTGAACGATTTTCAGTTGATCTTAACGGATGGTACAGACCCCGCGGTTTCGAACGGGAATGTAGCTTTCTGTTACCGCGATATGCAATGGACGACCGGAGATGCCTCTTCAGGACAAAATGGTTTTGGTGGCGTTCCTGCTACTTGCGGAGCGAACAAAGGAGACGGTGTCGGATTTTTCTTGATCTCGCGATTTGATCATGCGGGTACCGATTTTGACGGAGCTTTAGGAAACAATGATGGTATCAGTTGGTTGGATAACAAATCCTTTTATTTCGATGTGTGTAATGCTGACAATGTACCGCCGATTCCAGATGGATTGTCGACCTGTGATACCTTCCGTATCTGTGCGCTTGGAGAAACAGCCTACATTCCAATCAATTTCCTGTCACCTGAAAACAATCAAACAACTAGTATTGCAGTGAATAATGGTGGTTTGAATAGCTTGAATGTAGTTTCAAATACTTCGGGCAATACGGCTAACCTGATTTTAGAAATTGTTGGAAATCCTGCTGATGTTGGAATCTGGAACATTACCGTTACAGCAACTGATAATGCGACACCCAATCCGGGTTCAACCATTTTGACCTTTACCATTGTCATCGAAGATTCAGTGGTTTCTTCCTTAAATCCGCTCTTGACTCCTTTGGGGGGATGTGAAACGGTCAATTTGTCTGTATTGAATGGGCCTTATGATTCGTATTTATGGGATGATTTTTCGGTGATGGCCAATTCCAATGTGACTACCTCAGGAAATTATGGTGTCACGGTAAGTAGAAATGGATGTTTTAAGCGTGTTGAAAGTTATATTTCCGTTGGTCAGATCCCAACGTTCGATTTTGTAGGTGATTTCCAATATTGTGGTTCTGAGCCGTCAACATCGATTGCTCTGGCTGATTCTGCACAATTGGGTTCAGTTACCTGGGGATTGTCGGATCCGGCGCAAGATTCCTTATTTAGTCAGGATCTCGCTGAGGGCGTTTACACTGTTGAGATTACGGATTCAACCGGATATTGCAATGCAGATACTACTATTACCATCGTTCAATACTTGGCGCCGGTGATCAATATCGCTGATTACACGTGCAATTATGCCTACCAAGTGCAAGGAACCATTGCAGAAGCAGGGGGTTATTGGACAGCATCCGATACGTGCGTACATTTTGATCCGAGTAATGCTGTGCTTAATCCTTTAATCACGAGTACAGTAGAAGGTGTATATACCCTGACATTCACTGACAGTGTCTGTAATATTTCGCAATCTGTAGATATTGATTTCATCGATTGGGCTTGGACAGATTTGATGGATACAATCGTATGTGAAGGTGCAACAGTTGTACTTTCTCCTTACGCTCATCCATCCAACGACAGCTACGTATGGAATCCGGGGACAATTACTACGCAAAATCTGACGGTTTCACAACCAGGAGTTTATTATGTGACGGTTTCGAATGAATGTAACTCCTACACAGATTCAGTGATCGTTGGAAATAAAGAATGTGATATTTTTGCACCGAATGTGATCGTTTTGAGTTCGTTACAAGGAAATAATACTTTCATTATTCAATATGACGGGGTGAAAGAATTCGAATGTACAATTATGAATCGCTGGGGTAATGTAGTAGCCTCATACAACGATCCATCGAATGCATGGAATGGAAAAGATGCCTCAGGAAATGTAGTGGAAGAAGGTGTCTACTTTTATATGATCAAAGCTACCATGGAAAATGGAGTAGAATTGGACAAGCAAGGTTTTGTTCATGTTTTCCATTGATACACGCATATTTTTTCAGAAAAGGGATCTCCGTGTGAGATCCCTTTTTATTTCCACCTATTTTTGTAATAAATTCAGTGTTGAAAAAGTCAGTCATGGGAGGAATACGAGTTGGTGTAAACGGATTTGGTAGAATAGGTAGGTATTTAACGCGCTTGTTGGTTCAGGATACTGCCGTTCAACTGGTTGTGGTGAATGATATTGCTCCGACAGAAACATTGATGCACTTATTCAAATACGATAGTGTACATGGGCGATTTCAAGGAAGTATCGAGCAAGTTTCTGAACATGAATTTCGGTGTAACCATGTACTCGTACGTTTCATTCATTTTGATCAACCGAAACAGATTATTTGGGGCAAAGGGCAAGTAGATGTGGTGGTGGAATCGACCGGAAAATTTTTGACTTACGAAGATGGGGAGCAGCATTTAGCCCAGGGCGCTAATCGAGTGATCTTCTCTGCACCAACCAATGACGAGCGCATTCCTACAGTAGTTTTAGGTGTCAATGATCACTTGTTGACAGGGGAGGAGCGCATGCTTTCAAATGCTTCCTGTACCACAAATTCAGCTGCACCGCTCATTCGTGTGATGCAGGAGATATGTGAAATTGAAAGTGCATACATCACAACAGTTCACAGTTATACAACGGACCAGCGCTTGCATGACAGTCCGCATAAAGATTTGAGACGTGCACGAGCCGCCGCGCAATCCATTGTACCAACAACAACGGGTGCTGCAAAAGCTTTGACTAAGATCTTTCCTGAATTGGATGGAAAATTAGGAGGATGTGGCATGCGCGTACCTGTGCCTGATGGATCATTAACCGATTTAACGATGATCGTACAAAATCCACCGGCGATAGAAAAAATTAACCAAGCCTTTCGTTTTGCCTCGGAAAATCATTTGAAGGGCATTCTGCAATACACCGAAGATCCAATTGTCTCAGTGGATATTCTAGGGCAATCGCATAGCTGTATTTTTGACAGTGAATTGACGTCGGTTGTGGGAAATATGGTAAAAGTTGTAGGATGGTACGACAATGAAGCCGGTTATTCCAACCGACTTTTAGATTTGATCAAGCGCTATTCCAACTAATCCGGATTATTTCCAATTGTACACCCATGCGCCTGGTGCAGCACTTTGTACGGAAGGTAACGCTGCAGCGGCTTCTTCCTTGCTGGCAAATCCTTTGATACTGACGCGATACATGCCACCTTGTTCACCAACACTTATCTGACTCATTCCTTTGTTTCGCAGCTCATTCGCTAGGCGTTTTGCATTCGCTTCTGCACTGAAAGATCCGGCAATGATGTGATACGGTTTTGAAAGATCCGGTTGCGGAAATGACTTCGAAGAAGAGCTGGTTTTAGAGATCGGTTTCGTAGAAATAGTTGAGCTGATTGGTTTGCTCACTGGTGTTGGTTTAGAAACTGGTTTTGGCGCTGGTGTTGGCTTAGGAGCAGGCGCTGGTGTTGGTTCCGGTTCGGTTATTTCCGGTTGTTCTACCGTTTCAGAAGGGATTGGCTCCGCTTCCGGCATAGTATCGGAGGTGATTTCTTCATTCTCATTGGTGAGTTCCTTCAGGTCCGTGGTGTCTGCGATCGCTTCATTTTCACCTGCCAGATCTGCCAAGATTGGGAAATCTTTTTTCAAGTCATTGAAATTGATCGCAATGTAAGTTCCTGCTCCCAAGATCAAGACTAACAAACCGTAAATGATATAGGCGAAGATGCC
>CAYRVL010000011.1:49549-67919 GCA_964427665.1 uncultured Fluviicola sp.
CCGGAGTTTCAGTCGCTTTTTCTGCTTCATCGATCATTGGATTTTCTAAGATCGCATCCAGATCCAATTTAGGTGTATCCGCGATAACTGGCTCCGAAATGATTTCTATTTCTGGTTCGGTCGGTTCATCCACTTGTTCCGCTAGTGGTGCTTCTTCAATAGGTTCCGGTGTGATGGTTTCAACAGTCACAGATTCTGAAGGTTGCGCTCCATCACCTTTTTCAAAGTTCACCTCACCATCGACCTTTTTGAAGGTTCCGAAGTTTTTCAGTTGATAGGAGCCTCCACTATCGAGCACAATCGTCATTTCGTTCACGAACTTGGCAATGCGACTTTTGGCTTCGTCAGTATCGACACCTTCAGCGGCGGCAACGTGTTTCACGAGCGTACCGTCATCAAATTTTAGGTAGGACATGAACATCACCTCACCGGTTGATTCGTTGGTGATCGTTAATGCACCAAAGCCCGGAATGATGACTGTTTTTGTCTCCTTTAAAAGGTCTTGTAAATACTGATTCATTGCCATAGTCGTTCAATTAACCAAAAATTCCTGAAAATGTGTCAGTTTCCTTTAAACGAACGCCTTTTTCTGTCTGTTGCAGCGTGCAGCATTCATGGACACTGTCGTGTTCTAAAAATAAAACAAATTCTTTAGATACAGCTTCCGATAAGAATTTCTCCTTTTCATCCAGCGTAAGCAAGGGTCGCGTATCGTACCCCATCACATAGGGAAGCGGGATATGTCCGGTACTCGGTAATAAGTCGGCCATGAACACCAACGTTTTTCCTTGATAATGAATGTGTGGGATCATCATACTTTCAGTGTGACCATCTACGAAAAGCACATCGATATTCGGAAAAGCATCTTTGGTAAATGTATCTGTGCGGTCAACAAATTTCAGTTGTCCACTTTCCTGCAAAGGAAGGATATTTTCAGAAAGGAAAGAAGCTTTTTCGCGTGCATTCGGTTTGGTAGCCCATTCCCAGTGGTTTTCCGTACTCCAATAGGTTGCATTCTTGAAAACAGTCTCCAGTTTGGTGCGATCAGCATTCCATTTCACAGCTCCTCCACAGTGATCGAAATGTAAATGCGTGAGAAAAACGTCTGTGATCTCATCCAGGCCAAATCCCTTTTCATTCAAACTTTGTTCGAGAGTTCGCGTATCGGCAAGGTGATAATGTGAAAAGAATTTTTCGGTTTGTTTGTCTCCGATTCCGGTATCGATGAGCATCAAGCGATTTCCATCCTCGACCAATAAGCAGCGCATCGACCACGTACAGAGGTTGTTTTCATCTGCCGGATTTGTTTTTTGCCATAAGGTTTTCGGAACAACTCCAAACATGGCACCACCGTCCAATTTAAACGTTCCTGTTTCAATGGTATGTAATTTCATAGCTTAAAGTTAACAAAATCAATATTCAACTCGCTTATTAAATAGTCAGGCACAAAATAGCACTTATGGCCAGAATCAATCCCGTCCATTTTTGCAATTTGGTCGATTCACGAAATATCAGTATCCCCATTATTGCTGCGAGAGAGACGATCGAAATATTCATGATCGCCAGAACAGTTGCGTTGCTCCAAGGCGTTGTTTCATAGGAACGCACCAAAAAATAGATGGAAAAATAGTTTGGAATTCCGAGGATGATCCCGCCTAAAATATTTCGAAAATGGAACGTTTTCTTGCGTTGCATGAATTGTATACTGAGCCAAATGATCCCCAAGGTTCCAGCTGCCAGGAATCCGAATGCGGTGAATAAGCTATCCGGGTAACCTTGTGCAAAGAATTGTTTGATCAGGTTGAGTACCACATCCAGACCTGCGCTACCGAAAAAGATGAAAGCTAAAAGCACATACGAATTCTCCTTTTTTTCGCCGTTCGATTTTTCCAGAGTGATCAGTAGAACCCCGGCGATCGCGGCTAAAAAACCGACTACTTTTAACCAGGTTACAGATTCGTTGTGAATAAAAACAAAGGCTAGGGCGCTTAGGGCCAGGGACATCTTTACAGCCACGGAAGTGACACCCATGCCATTTTTTTGTGAGCTGATTCCCATAGCGATGAAGATCGAAATGAATAGAAAGCCACACAAAAGGATCCAAGGAGACAATCCGGAATCAATAAGTCCGGAAACCGAAGGAGTTTGTTCACTGATCACGCTTCCACAGGCAAATGCCGTGAAATAATTAAAAACGATCGCTTGAGACGTGTCGATGTGAAAACGAGGGAACAAACGAAAAATAAGAAACAGTATGGCTGAGCAACAGATCGCTCCAATCAATTCAATCATGGGAATAATAATAAATGGTATCAGATCCGAAGGATTCAACAGCGCGGGGTGTCCCACTTATTTGCGGTGCTTTTGTACCGGCTTTAAATGTACTCTTGCCTTGAATCACGCGTGCTTCGTCCCACAAACCGGCATCAATAAATTGTTGCGTTGTATATCGGCCTCCTTCTACGAGAATGGATGCAATACCGTTTTCAAAACACCAGTTCAAAATTTCGTCCACAGAACAATGGGCAAGGGTAATAAAAGTTGTTGAATCGGTATTTCTCGACTCTTTTCGCGTGAAAACAAGCGTGCGATTTCCGTCTGTAAAAACTTTTGAATGTGCAGGAGCTTTAAGTTCAGGATCGATGATTATGCGGATGGGATTGTTTCCTGCAATGGCACGCGTGGTCAGCGAGGGATCATCGTTTGCTACAGTTTTCCAACCAACCAAGATGGCCTGTTCTTGACTGCGCCACGTGTGCGTTAAAACTTGGGTTTCCGGCTGCGAGATCCAGCGTATTTCGGCTTTTGACTCAGAATCTCGCGGCAGATCAATGAATCCATCGGCGCTTTGAGCCCATTTCAACAAAATGAATGGTCGCGACTTTTGATGGAATGTAAAAAAGCGTTTGTTCAATGAGCGAGCTTGATCTTCCAAAACACCTTGGGTCACAGAAATTCCTGCCTTTTGTAGGATTTCGATGCCTTTACCAGCCACCTTTGCATGCGGGTCGACCGTGGCAATGACCACGCGTTTGAATTGGTGTTCAACCAACAAATTTGCACACGGAGGAGTTTTTCCGAAATGTGCACAAGGTTCTAGCGTGACGTAAATGGTGGCCTCTTTCAATAGCGATTTATCAGCTACAGCAGCTACTGCGTTCACTTCCGCGTGGGGTTCTCCAAAGCGTTGGTGAAATCCTTCTCCGATTATCTGATCTTGATAAACGATCACGGCGCCCACCATGGGGTTGGGTGCGGCATGAACGCCTGCAATTTGCGCCAAGTCGAGCGCGCGTTGCATGTAAAGCTCGTCGGTAGTGACAGTGTTTTGCATGATGGTGTAAAGATAGCTTGTATTTTTTTTGAAGAGGGAAAATGGTGGTGAAAACGAGGTAAAATTGCCTTTTTACCTCGTTTATTCCGAAATCAGATCAATTTTTTTGTAAAACTCCTCAGAAAGACAGTAGAAATGGGCTTTTCCGAAATACACGCCATGTATCAAATTACCGAATTTTAGGTAATTGAGATGCTGAGAGATGGTCGTAGGATGCAATTGCAAATAGGCTGCTAGTTCGATATTGGTACAAAACTTTTCTCGTTTCAAGTATTCCAATATCGCCATACGTGCTGGATGACCTAAAGCCTTTGCAATAGCCGCTTTTTCTAGTGTTTCTTCGTTGTAAATAGTGTGTTTTATTGCTCCCATAATTTAAGTTTTCTTATTTAAGTTAATCGAAATTAGCGTTCGATGCAACCCTATTTTTGTAAAAAGGCAATTTTACCTCGTTCAAATCGCGTAAAACACACATATCTCTCATCCCCAACCCCAATCATCCAAATCCTTCACGGTAAAAAGGCAATTTTACCTCGTTACTTTCAACTTGAACTTCGTATTTTCGACACCAAGTTTCACCCCATGGAAAAAATTACTTCTTACAAACCCCTTTGGTCTTTACCCGTGATCGTGGCCGCTCTCGGTTACTTTGTGGATATTTACGACTTGTTGCTTTTTGGGATCGTACGCGAACCATCGCTCTTGGGTCTCGGTTTTTCGAAAACAGAAGTAGACTCCTTTGGGAGCTTGATCATCGACTGGCAGATGGGCGGACTGCTCCTTGGAGGAATTCTATGGGGAATCATGGGAGATAAACGCGGGCGACTTTCTGTCTTGTTCGGTTCCATCATCATGTATTCACTGGCGAATATTTTTTGTGGATTGTTGCCGTATTTCCCGATGGATAAAGAAGGACTGGGTACAACGTATCTCGTATTGCGCTTTGTAGCTGGTATTGGTTTGGCTGGTGAGCTCGGCGCCGGGATTACACTGGTTTCTGAAGTTTTACCGAAGAATTTGCGTGGATTGGGAACATCGATCGTGGCAGGATTTGGACTTTCAGGGGCCGTTGTTGCTAATTTCACCGTAAAACTGGCTGATGATTGGTCTGTGGCTTACCTGATAGGTGGAGGAATGGGCTTGGCTTTGCTGCTATTGCGCGTTGGCGTGTTGGAATCAGGGATTTATAAACAGGTGAAATCATCCAATGTCAAGCGTGGAAATTTCTTGTCTTTGTTTACAAACTGGGATCGATTCATTCGATACCTGCGTTGCATTGGAATCGGTATTCCGACTTGGTTTTGTATCGGTATTTTGGCCATGTTTGGAAATCAATTCGGAGAGGCGCTTGGAATTCCCGGTGGTATTGCATCCGGTGATGCGATCATGTGGGGCTACATCGGAATTTCTTTGGGAGATCTATTTAGTGGTTTTCTGAGTCACTGGCTCCAATCCCGTAAAAAAGCGATTTTGTGGATGATGGGTTTCACATTAATCAGCGTAGTTTGGCTTTTGAGTGGTACAATTAAGACGGCAAACATGTATTATTTCCTCTGCTGTTGGTTTGGTTTTGGTACCGGATATTGGGCCATGTTCGTTACTGTGGGCGCGGAGCAATTCGGAACAAACATTCGTTCTACTGCAGCAACAACAATCCCGAATATGGTTCGCGGAATGGTAATTCCAATGTCTTTAGCTTACAATGCGCTCAAAGTAACAAGTCTTTCAGTTCTAGGCGCAGCAGCAGTAGTCGGAGTGATCGCCTTCGTGATCGGGATCTATTCAACTTGGAGTATTTCTGAAACACACGGGAAAGACTTAGATTTTCTGGAGGAAGATTGAGGTTTATAGAAAACTACCATTTTTCCATCGTTCCCTGTATGCAGGTAGTTTTGAATCGTGGTAGAAGTAAAGAGACTTCCTGGAGTCAAAACGGTATTCAATTGTGTCTATTTCTCTGGAATTTTCAACTACCTTGACTGAATCATCGCGTATTTCACCTTGAATGATCGTGGCCTTGAGTTGAATAGATCCTTTTTGGAATTGCAAAACTTCGGTATTTAAAGTGAAAGTCGATTGTGGAATTCTTTCCGGATCAACTATCGACAAATACTTGATCTGCTCGAATGATTGAATGAATCGATCCTTTTTAATGATTATGAAATGTCTGCTTTCCCCGAAAACTCCCGTTCCGGAATGTTCACTGTTGGTAATGAAACAATTGCAGGTTTGATCAAAATGAATGGTGTCCGGTTTTAATAACTCGTCGTGAAAGTAAAATGTCATGGAGTCCAAGCAGATGTACCGATCATTTTCAGCACGAAACAATTTTAGCGTATTTGGCAAACCATCACCATAAAAACTTTGTAAGAGAAATCGGTGCTCTTCCAATTCAATTTTTCGAAATTCACGTACCCCGAAATCTAAAAAGGTGTCTGCAGTCGCTTGACCAATACTTGGCTGGTTTTTGCTTGTTTTTTGAACTGCGCAGGAATAAATCAGCAGAAGCGCGATCGGAAAAAAGTAGCAGGTCCGTTTCATAATCGTTTCATGTCACTCGACGATGATGCCAAAGACACTGAGCAGACCTTCCAATGAACCCTGTGAAAAACGAGCTTTTTTCAACTTGTTCGTTTGTGGATCGATTTGAAAACCGCTCGCTGTTCTAAAATCAGCTTGTTCCAAGTTGGTGTTTTGAAATAGTGCTCCCTGTAGCTGACTATTTCGGAATTGCGCCGCTGTCAAATCTGCCTCCGTGAAATCAACCTCTGTGAGTTGACACTGATCAAATACAGTTTTTTTTAGTTTGAAACCATAAAAACTGGAATGATCGAGCAGACATTCCCGGAAATGCACCTGAAAACCAATAGGATTGCAATCTTCAAAACGAATTCCCAGTAATTTACAGCTTTCAAAATTACAAGCACGCAGCGCTGTGCCGTCCATTTTAACCATGCTGAGATTGCAGCTAATAAAATGACAATCAACGAATTTGAATTGACGCAGATCTTGATGACTCAGGTCTAAATTTTCGAACGAACATTGCTCGTACTCGGCTTTCGGTAGTGATCCGTCTTTTAGTTGATCCGGACCGATAGTTTGATCGTGAATGTATTCCATGTCTATTTCAATTCAGCCAAGGCTTTTTTTGTGCCAATCGTTGCCGTGATGTAATCGATCTCTTTTTTCGGTGAACGGGCAGGGGAGTGACTTCGACCATAGAAAATGATCTGTAAATGCAATTTGTTCCACAATTCTCTCGGAAACAATTTTTTGGCATCGCGCTCGGTTTCTTCCACGTTCTTTCCGGAGGTCAGTCCCCAGCGAACCATGAGTCGATGAATGTGCGTATCTACCGGAAATGCAGGAACCCCAAAAGCTTGCGACATCACTACACTTGCTGTTTTGTGACCAACACCGGGTAAAGCCTCCAGATCTTCAAATGATTGCGGAACTTCGCCGTTATGCTTATCCAAAATGATGTGGGATAAGTCATAGATCGCTTGTGATTTTCTTGGAGAAAGTCCGCATGGCTTGATGATCTCTCGAATCTCTTCTACCGACAATTTGATCATGTCTTGCGGACGGGAAGCGCGTTTGAACAAATGGGGTGTGATCTGATTCACGCGTTCGTCGGTGCATTGCGCCGAAAGCAAAACAGCGATCAACAAGGTGTAAGCATCCCAGTGGTCTAAAGGAACCGGTGTTTCGGGGTACAACTTTTCCAGTTCTTCAATAACAAATTTGGCTTTCTCTTTCTTGGTCATGTACAAAAATACAGAAACAAAAAACGGCACCCGAAGATGCCGCTTCTTTTTTTAAGGGAATATTATTGAACAGTCACAAATTGAAATCCACCATGGAAATCATGTGCCATCTGAGTACCCGTTGCACCCGGCATGTGTATCATGTTGTTATTCGCTACACTTCCCAGAGTATGAAATGCTTTGGCGATGTTGGCACTTAAAACAATGGTTTTAGTTCCGTTTTTCTCCAGCGTTACAGGTTCGGAAAAAACATGATTCTTGACATGAACGGTATTATTCACACCTGAAAATCCTCCGATGTGGTACGTGAACATGGAACTGGCAGATTGTGGACTAGTTCCCTCTAGCTTAAACATAATGTAGCCAGTATTCCAACTCCAAAACATGCCGTTAGTAGGAGATAGTGCTCCTCCTTGCGCTCCGGATACATTGCGCAAACTATCCACGCCCAGCACATAGGACATTTCGGTGTAGGTTCCAACTGGAAAATTGCCCAGATCTAATTGGGTAGAAGTTGGATTTGCCAGATCCACTAAAAAATAAGAATCGTTCATCGCATGCCAGCTGCCATCGGCTGACTTCAGTTTGAAATTGCTGATATAGTATTTCGTTGTGTAGAACGTCATGGTGTCACCGGACATAGGATGGATAAACGTGGAATCCAAATAAAATGGTTGTTCTGTCATTCCCCAAACATGTTGCATACTCACGTGAACCGTTCCGTTGTCAGTAACCGGATCGCTTACGTTCTCTTTTTTACAGGATGCTAACCCCAAGACGATCAGGGTAAAGACTGCTAGTTGTGTGATTGTTTTCATTGTGTTGTGTTATGGAATAAGTAAAAAATGCTGTGTTTTGGATTGTTTTTCATCTGCGTGATCACCAGCTGTTTCAATCACCAACCGCAGAGCTGTGGTATCAGTGATGGTCAGATGAATGTCTTTTTGGATCGAATAGCTTCTGCTATGGGTATGCTGCTGATCTTCAAATAATAGTGCTTCCGTGCTGTTGTCGAAAACTTGAATCGAATACCCGTGCATCTCCTTGTTTGCTTCTGCCAATGCCACAATTTGGAAAGAAGGGGTATTGGAAACGGTGTCGTTTAATGAAGGGGAGAAGATTTGAATCGATCCCGAGAACGGAACCGCTTGTGTTTCTTCTTTTTTGCACGCTGAGATGACTCCTGCGGCCAAAATGAGCGCTAAGAATGAGTTGAATGTTTTCATTTTAGATAATAGTGAATGGTACATGTAAAAGCGACTGCCTGTTTGGTCATGCCGCCTGATAATTGTTGATACAATGGAATTTGCGTGTTTCCGGAAAGGATCCATTTTTTTATCGGCCAGGTGAACCCAACGATCCCGGCAAAAAGTTCTCCGCGCGAAGGTGATGCACCCAAGAGTTCTCCTTTCACGAGGTCGTTTCCATTCCAACTGAATTGAACTCCCGAATAGGGCCAAACACGAAATTGCTTGTAGTGAACAACGGTGCCGATTTGGAGAAAATTTCCCGGTTTATAGGACTTGGCGTTTGTTGTTCGTGCAATTCCTACAGCATCAAGTTGGTAGATCCATTTCAACCTGCGAAGAACCATCGATGCATTTAAGAACGGATCCCAAGTTCCTGTTCCCGGATACAGCATGAAAAAGCGATCGTGTACGTTACCGCGTTTCCCACTGGGGATCTTGATACCGCCGCCAATGGATAACCGGAACGCCCGACCTCGACTGCTGTCGGATTTGTCGATCCAGAAATAATTGAATCCCACTTGCACGTCGCTTAATCCAACGATCAACGCAGTTGTGTCCGTCTTTTTTTGTTGTTGATAACTGATCGGCAATGTGCCGGTCAGCTGCCATTTTTGTGAAACCGGTAGTTGAAAACGAAAGTCGCTGCGAAGAAATAACTCTTCACTGTACGTGGCGGAACTTCCAAAAATACCGGGATGTGTGGTCGCATAACGACGCACTTGTTGTTGAACACCGAAAGCTGGCTTGTTCCCAAAAGCTTGTAATCCCGGACTGAATGCACTGGCCGAGGAGCCGCAAACATCACAGGCAAAAAATGAAGGAATACAGCAAACAATCAGTATCCAAGCGATAAAATAACGCATGATACTCTAATTTCGTTCGTCAAATAATGTCTAAGAGCGAACGAAAATTCCCGGAGGGCGATCCAATTTGCGGGTGTGGTCATTCCCTGCGATAGCTTGATAAGGAACGTGTTTTTTTTGAAAAATACGGCTCTGCAAAGTTTGCGGGAGACTAAGCTGAGGAAATGTAGGAAAATACTCGCTATCCTTCAGCTTCATTGGAGGAACGATCGGCTTTTCTTTTTGCTGTTGTTCTTCCTGCATGATCTGTTTCAATTGATCAGCGAGGAAACACTTACCATTACAAAGCAGCTGCGGTTTGTTGCGGTTTACACAGAAATTTTCCGCCAATTCTTGTTGATTGGCATAGAAATGAACATTCCATGTGAATGCGGCTACATCCTTCCAAAGCAGAGAGAATGCGAAAAAGACCAATATGCAACTGCGCAGCGCTTTCACCTTAAATGATCGCCGGGAATGCGTTTGGATCGAATTCGTGCATGATTCCATAAGCGGTTTCCACGATATCGTCGATGCTCGGTTTCGAGAAATAATCTCCATCGGTACCGTATGCAGGACGGTGATCCTTCGCGCTTAAAGTGACAGGCTGTGAATCCAAATATTTAAATGCTTCCTGTTCTACCAAGATCTTATCCAACATGAATGCGGTAGCTCCGGAACTCACATCTTCATCCACGATCAATAAACGATTCGTTTTCGCTACTGATTTCGCAATGGCATGATGAATATCAAATGGCAATAAGGTTTGTACGTCGATCAATTCCACCGAAACACCCAATTCTGTCAAGGTTTTTAATGCGGCCTCACACAAATTGAACGTGGATCCGTAAGAAACCAACGTAATATCTGTTCCTTCCTGAACGATCTCAGGAATTCCAAGTGGTGTGGTAAATTCCCCGATGTTTGTTGGAAGTGGTTCTTTTGTACGGTAACCATTCAACGGCTCGATCACCAACGCCGGTTCGTCTGCTTGCATCAAGGTGTTGTAGAATCCGGCTGCTTTGGTCATGTTTCTTGGCACACATACGTGAATTCCACGCAATGCATTGATGATCATACCCATTGGGGAACCTGAATGCCAGATTCCTTCTAAGCGGTGACCACGTGTAGAAACAATCAATGGCGCTTTTTGTCCACCTTTTGTGCGGTATTGAACGGTTGCTAGATCGTCTGACATGATCTGGATTCCGTACAACAAGTAATCCAGATATTGAATCTCAGCGATCGGACGCAAGCCGCGCATCGCCATACCAATTCCTTGTCCAATGATCGTACATTCGCGAATGCCGACATCACTGACACGCAAAGCTCCGAATTGTTCTTGCAATCCTTCCAAACTTTGGTTCACACCGCCAATCTTTCCGGCATCTTCCCCAAAGATCAATGATTCCGGGTATTTATTGAAAATGTAGCGGAAATTTTCACGCAAAATGATTCGTCCATCCTCCATCGTTGGCGTTGACTCGTATGTAGGCGCTACAAATGGAACGGCTAGTGCGTTTTTATCCGATTCGGAATGTAAATAGGAACTGTAACGGTCGAAATTCTTCGCTTTTTCAGCATTCAACCAAGCGATCAAAGCTGCGCGTGCTGGTCCGTTTTCTCCACGAACCATGCGCAGTACTTTGCGAATGGCATTGAAAATATCTTTTCGGATCGGTTCCATGGCTTTTTGCAAGGATTCGATCTCTTTTTTAATGAAAACTCCTTGCGGACTCTCGGCAGCAACGGCTTCCAATAATTGAATGGCTTTCGTTAGATCTTCTTTCAAAACTGCTGTAAAAGCCGACCAAGCTGTACGCTTTTCTTCATTTACCGTTTTCTTCGCCTCAGCAGCGATCGCGCTTAATTCTTCCTCGGTAGCCAAGTGCTGACCCTCCGCTTCGAATTGAAGGATCCATTCTTTGAATTTGTTGATGCAATCGAATTCGGATTCCCACTTCAGGCGATCTTCACTTTTGTAGCGTTCGTGTGATCCGGACGTAGAGTGACCTTGCGGCTGATTGACTTCTTTCACATGCACGAGAACCGGAATGTGTTTTTCGCGCGCAATCGCTACGGCTTTTTCATACGTTTCACACAAATGTGCATAATCCCATCCTTTCGTTACGAAGATCTCGTAACCAGGTTTGTCGTCGGTGCGCTGCATGCCGCTCAAGGCCTCAGAAATACTTCCTTTCGTTGTCTGGAATTCGCGTGGAACAGAAATTCCGTAGCCGTCATCCCAAACCGACATCACCATCGGTACTTGAAGCACACCGGCTGCGTTGATCGTTTCCCAGAACGGACCTTCTGAAGTAGAAGCATCACCAATCGTTCCGAAAGCGACTTCATTTCCATTGTTGGAAAACTTTTTGAATGCCTCCAGATCTTTCAGGGTTGGATGCTCGCGGTAAACTTTGGATGCTTGAGCCAGTCCCAACAAACGCGGCATTTGTCCGGCAGTAGGAGAAATATCGGAAGAACTGTTCTTTTGTTTCATCAGATCTTTCCAATTCCCGTTTTCGTCCAAATTACGCGTGGAAAAATGTCCTCCCATTTGACGACCCGCCGATTGCGGTTCTACTTCCACATCTGTATGGGCATACAACCCGGCGAAGTACTGACGCACCGTCAATTGATCGATAGCCATCATCAACGTTTGGTCACGGTAATACCCCGAACGGAAATCACCGTCACGGAATTGTTTGGCCAAGGCTAATTGCGCCAATTCCTTACCATCACCGAAGATTCCAAACTTCGCTTTACCGGTCAAAACTTCTTTTCGACCCAATAATGAGGTTTCGCGTGATAGGCAAGCCAAGCGATAATCGTTCAGCACTTGCTCGCGAAATGTTTGAAAATCAACTGTTGTATCTACTTCTTGGGGTGTTTGAGATGCCATAGATGTGCAAATATTTGATGTACAAATATAGTCAAAAGCTGTCAAGAAATGCCTTTTCGCGTAAGAAGAAAGTGGGATAATCGCTTGAATTATCCCACACTTGTCAGTTTAATCATCCCACGTGTCAAATGGAGAGTCGGCATAAAATACGCCCATACTCTCTGTCGTGTTCAATGGATGCTCTTCTCCGTTGATGTATAACTTTTTGCCTGCGGGAACCTCGATGATGATCTCTACTTCCTGGTCGCGTAGTCCGTCTTTGCTTGGAAAACTGTAATACGGATCGATCCAAAGTTTTTGTCCCTCAAAGAGCAAGCGGTGCTGGATGTGATTGCTGCGTCTGAGTGACATCTCACGATCGGTTCCTTTCGCGCTCACTTTCTGATAGATGTGGAAAAGACTGTCTTTAGATTGCTTGTATTTCAAATGAACCCCATGCTCTTGAATACGTCCGTTTTTCAGATTGATAAAGTCAATTCCACCTGTTCTGAAAACGCGTTGATGCTTGGTGAAATGGGGGAGCTCCTTTACGTACAGTGCGTCGTACCGAGCACTGACATGCTGTAATTCTACTTCCGAATAGACTGCAAAATCGCGACTGGTTTGCACACCACTAATGATGGCCAGTATGATTCCAACTCCGATCATCACCGGAAAGATCACGAAATTAACTGTGAAAAAACGCATTTTCTTGCCAAGTAAAAGTCGCGAACCAATAGTAATTGCCAATAGTGGAGAGCCAAATCCGATCAATAGAATCGACCACCACATGCTTAAAAGCCCGTTTTCATGCGGAGCAATGAGATGCAGGAATTCGTACAAAGACGCATAGTGCTGATCTCCCGTGGTCGGAAAAAAGTCTATGACACCGGTTACGATCAATGCAAATACAGTTAACCAGAATAAGGATCCGGCGATGAGAAAAACTCCGGCTACTTTTCCAATCAATCTGAATACTTCCTTCACGCGACTTGTAATGTGTTCGTTATTACCTTGAAAGCGCTTGGCTGCTTGAATGGAATCATCTTTGATACGATTGGCAGCCCGTTCGATCTCCTCGCGCAAGGTTTCAACGGTTACTGGTTTTCCACGCATTTGCAGGCGCTCGGATGGCGTTTTCGCGTTCGGAATAACGATCCACAATATGATGTATAATCCAACTCCGAAGCCCATAAATCCAAAAAGCACAAAGATGATTTTGATCAAAACCGGGTCGACTTGAAAGTAAGCTGCCAGTCCGGAACACACCCCGGCAACGGTGCTGTTTTCTGTGTCGCGATACAACCGTTTTTGACCGTCAGTTTGTCCGGATGTTTGCTGATTGTTTCGTGCCTTCTCGTGATCGTGCAGATCTGCTTCCTCTCGGATCTCCTCTGGCTCGCCGAGCGAACTAATTGCTTTTTCAATATCGGACAAAACAACAACTTTGCGTGTTTCGCCCAAATAACCGTGTAAAAGTTCCGCACAGCGCATTTCAATATCTTCTAAGATGTCCGATGCCCCTGTTTCTGCTTCAAGGGATCTTTCCAATTTAACGAGGTACTGTTTCAAGCGGTCGAAAGCATCTTCTTCGATGGTGAATAATTGTCGACCTAAGTGTATTGAGAGCGTCTTTTTCATGACTTGTATTTTTATGATTTGGTTAAAGTTTCGACGGCATGTTGCAATTCATTCCAAGTATGTGTCAAGCCTGCCAATGATGTTTTTCCGGAGTCAGTTATGGCGTAATATTTACGAGGTGGACCGGAGGTAGATTCTTCCCAGCGATAGGTGAGGAGTTCCATATTTTTGAGCCGCGTGAGCAGGGGATACAACGTTCCTTCCACTACGATCAATTTAGCCGCTTTGAGTTGTTCCAAGATCTCAGAAGGATATGCTTCCTTTTTGTTTAGAATACTCAAAATACAGAACTCGAGGATTCCCTTGCGCATTTGAGCTTGTGTATTCTCGATATTCATAAAGTACTATTTATGGCACAAATATATGTTTAAATTAGTACTATGCAAAACAAAGTAGTGTTTTTAACATTAATTTACTTTGTGTAAAGATTGTGCTCCATGTAATTCGTTGAATATCAATTCTTAAAACATGGATTTTTAATTCCGGATTTCCTAAACTAATTTTATACCATAAACGAGCAAACATGTGGGAAGGAATAAAGCATTGGATCAAGTCAAGGTCGAAGCGTTTTTGGAAACGTTTGTTGTTTTGGATTTTGGTAACTCCGGTTCTTTTATTCTCAACGGTTGTCACGATCGTATATGTTAAGCAAGACGCCATTGTGCAAGAGGTATTGGTTCATTTCAATCAGGATTTTGAGGGGAGGATCGCTATCGCTGAAAGTCATGTGAGTCCGTTTGCTGCTTTTCCGTACATCTCAATAGATCTGGAAAAGTTACGTGTTTATGAAGGCAAAAGCACACAAACGCATCCATTGGTTTCGATCAATGATTGTTATGTAGGATTCAATGTGTTCGATCTGCTGAAGGGAGATTACACGATAAAGGCCATACGCTTAAAAGATGGTGATCTGCGTATTGTTCAACATGCTGATGGCAGTATCAATGTGCTGAATGCCTTGAAAAGTAAAAAGCCTGCGGCCAGTGTACAAGCAGATTTTAAGATAGATCTCAAGAAAGTTAAATTGGATCGCATTGACATCAGTAAATACAACGAAGCCAACAAGGTGAAAGTGGACGCCTTCATCAATAAGGTTACTACCAGTGTCAAAAGCAGTGAAAATCATTTTTACTTAGATCTGAAAAGCAAGTTCGTACTTTCTGTATTGAAAAATGGTGACAGTACTTTTCTGCGGAATAAACATTTTTTTGTTGAGACGGTGTTGGATATGAACGAATTAACAAAGAAATTTACGATCGAACCGACTGAGGTGGAATTAGAAAATTCGAGTTTCGGCATGGAAGGGGAGGTAGGTTTAACGAAGGATGTGCCTCTCGACTTGAAGTTTCACGGTGAAAAGGAAAATTTTGATCTGATCATTGCGATCGCACCCAACGAAATTGGGGAAGCTTTCAAACAGTTTGAAAATCAAGGAACGGTCTTTTTCAATGCACGTGTCAAAGGAAAATCAGCCAATGGACATAAACCCGAAATAACGGCCAAGTTTGGATGTGAAAACGGGTTCTTTCAAAATCTGGAAACGAATAAGAAATTGGAATCTATTGGCTTTCACGGAACCTTTACGAACGGTGAAAAACGCGATTTGGAGTCAATGCTCTTGGAGATCGAGCAGTTTTCAGCACGACCGGAAGCGGGACGATTCAAAGGAAAGTTGCGGATTCAGAATTTTAATGCACCGGATATCGATCTAAAATTGAACTCGGATTTTGACCTGGATTTCATTGCGAAATTCATAAACGCGACAGAATTGAAAGGCTTGCGTGGAAAGGTGCAACTGGCGATGAATTTTCATGATATCATTGATCTGTCTCAGCCGGAGCGCGCAATCGAACGCATGAACGAATCGTATTTCACGAAATTATCCATAGATAAACTTGCTTTCGATGGTCCCAATTTGCCCGTTCCGATACGAGAAATGAACATGCGAGCAGAAATGAAAGGTCACCGTGCTCAGATCAATTCGTTCAACCTGGAGATGGGACATTCTGATTTGCGCGTTTCGGGATCGGTGAGTGATCTACCAGCAATCATTCATCATACAGATCTTCCGGTTTCCTGTGATCTGGACATCCGATCAAGGCGGCTAGATGTGGCGGAATTGACCAAAACTGACACGAAAAAAGGAATTGATGAGCGCATTGACGATCTGCGATTGAGTTTGCAACTGAAAAGTTCTGCTAAAAAGATCAGTGAAATGAAGTATTTGCCCGAGGGGGAATTTTTTGTGCGGGATTTTTACGGCAAGTTTAAGCACTATCCGCACACACTTCATGATTTTCATGCCGATGTTCTGGTCGATAAAAAAGATTTTCGTGTCATTGATTTTTCCGGTGTTTTGGATGCGTCTGATTTTCATTTCAACGGCTATTTGCGCAATTACCCAATTTGGTTTGGAGATCACATGCACGGGGAAACATTCGTTGAATTTGATGTGAATTCCAAGAAATTAAAGTTTCAAGATCTGTTTACCTATGGCGGTGAGAATTATGTGCCAGAGGATTACCGTAGCGAGGAGATCGATCAACTGCGTTTTCATGCAAGTTCTGCGTTGCATTTTGATCAGGGAAAGTTTCGGTCGGTGGATATGAGCATTACAGATCTATCCGGAAAGATGAAAATGCATCCTTTGCGACTAGAAGGCTTGAAGGGGAAAGTGCATGTCACTCCGCAATGGTTCGAGGTTAAAAATTTTGGCGGTCGGATCGGACATTCTGATCTTGCTGTCGATGCGCGTTGGTATTTCAAACAAGGCGAGAATCAGCACCACAAATTCCAGTTGCGTTCTTCGCGATTGGATTTGGATGAATTGACGAATTTCACCCTTCCGTCTGCATCGGCTTCCGGAAAAACACCGGTGGATCACGATAAAGGATTCAGCCTGTACGATCTGCCATTTCCAGATCTCGACGTGAGCATGAAAGTAGGGCATTTGACTTACCATACACACAAGTTGAATCAGTTCATCGCGCAATTTACCACGACAAAAAGCCATGAAGTTCAAGTGGATCAACTGGATTTTGTGACAGCCGAAGGATCGGTAAAAATGGAAGGACGGTTGAGTGGTAAAGACAAGAAGCATATCTATTTCACGCCAAAGATCGTAGTGAAGCATGTACTATTGGACAAGTTGTTATTGAAGTTCGATAATTTCGGTCAGGATCAATTGGTATCGAACAATCTGCACGGCTTCTTCAATGGAACGATCACCGGAAAAATTCATTTACACGCTGATCTGGTTCCGAAAATAGATGATTCGCGATTGGTGATCCAAATGGAAGTGCTCAATGGATCCTTGAACGATTTCGCGCCATTGAAGGCCTTGGAAACTTACTTTGAGGATAAAAACGTGAGTCATATTCGTTTTGACACCTTGAAAAACACGTTGACGATCGACAAAGGTGTCATGGAAATTCCGAAAATGACCATTGAGTCGACTCTTGGTTTTATGGAGATCAGTGGTACACAAGGATTATCCGGGAATATGAACATGAACTATGAGGTTGGAATTCCATGGAAAATGGTTGGAAATGTTGCGGCGAATAAATTGTTCAAACGCGAAAAACAGGAGGTTGATGAGATCCAGAGCAGGGATGAAAACGCGCGATTGGTCTATGTTCAGGTTAAAGGTGATCTCGAGAATTTTGATGTGAAATTACTGAAGAAGAAAAAGCGAACTTAGTTCGATTCCTGGCATTTAGGTTCAATTTGCAGTGAGAGATTCGTTTATTTTAAACGAATGAAATCAATCTCTGTAGCTCCGACCACTTGTTTCTTTGCTCTAGAGTGGCTTTTTTCACAGTTTGATGAACTGACCACCAATTATCAGGATGGTCATTAGCCCGTTGGCATTCCGATGGGACATCGCTTGCATGAGGATCGGATCTTTTTTTTTCGGTGGAGAAGCTCGAACAGTGTAGAAAGTATACCTGGAAGTTTCTTTGTTGGTCCTCAAGCGCGTGTTGAAAAGCCATCTTGGATAGGAAATTCGTTAGGTTCAGTTTTAGCAGATTTTTTATTGGCTGTAACTGGGGTGAAAAAATAAAGGGAATGAAAAATGTGAAGTTTCTGGAAAGGCGCAGATTTCAATTCGGGTTGAATAGTAGTTTGATTTTCTAGAGGTTTGAATCGGATGAATGATTATGCAAAAAGGGCGCGATTTCTCGCGCCCTTTTCAATGTATAGGGTTGTCAACGATTACTCGTTACCTTCCATTTTCTCTTTCAAAGCTGCCAATGCATCCAAGTCACCCAATGTTGACTTTTCGTTGCTTTGGTTGATTGCTTTTACAGCTTGCGATGTAGAAGAACCTGAACCTCCACCTGTAGTGGTTTTCTTACCACCTTTAGCAGCTGGTTTTTCATCTACACCGTCTTCGAATGTACGTGTGTGAGAAACAACGATCTTCTTAGAATCTTTGTTGAACTCTATCACTTTGAAGTCAAGAGTTTCCTCAACTTTCGCATTCGATCCGTCTTCTTTGCGTAAGTGCTTAGAAGGACAAATACCTTCAACTCCGTAAGGAAGTGCAACTACACCAGCCTTATCTTTCGTCTCAACGATTGTTCCTTGGTGTACTGAACCTTCTCCGAAGATAGTTTCAAATACATCCCATGGATTTTCTTCCAATTGTT
>CAYRVL010000012.1:0-19875 GCA_964427665.1 uncultured Fluviicola sp.
GTTGATCTTAACGAACAATCAATTTTCCAAATTTACTTTGGTTAGTTTCTAAATCCACCACCTCGAAGATATAAATTCCATTTGTCAAATTGCCTCGATGGATCTTTATGACATCTGGATTGCTAAATCGTTCATTCATCATAATTTTACCTGAAAGATCTAGTAATTTTATTTGAAGTTGCGAAGGGATCTGATCATAGTTGTTTACTTCGAAATATACGAATTCATTCATTGGATTTGGATAGACCTTTACAGTGATGTCATTTCCGGTTAAATCTTCTAAACCTAGGGGAAAAGCGATCGTATTCAGAGCGTAATTGGTTACGATTGGTGGATTGAAATCAAAATAAATTTCCGCTTTATTCTTGATTTGTGTTCCAGCAGCTAAACCTTGAACCATATCTATTTCAAAAACAACATAACCGTGACTTTCGGCTTCATTTGAAATGCTATCAGGTAAGTTGATTCCGTTAAACATAAAAGATACAACACCAGGGCTTAACCATTGTGGAGTCATTATGTGACTTGCATCAATAATTCGAAGAGAGCTCGGAATTACATTTGTACCCAAAGTATCTATCACTTGAATGTTCATTGCAGGAGCATTCCCAGTGTTTTGGAAGTGAATCGTATATCTTAATTTAGGGGTATCAGCATAAATATAGCCCTCTGGACCAGTACCTTTTGGTTCAACTTCCTTAATATTAGGGTCATAAGAATTTACCACGGGTAAGCAGAAGATCAATTCATTGTTCCCTGGATTTACATCATTTATTGGGATATCAGTGATCACTTTAAAACAAAGAGTATCACCAATATTGACGCTTATGGAAGGTGTTAAATTGACACCACCCAAAAAGGAATTCCAAAATCCATTTCCACTTGCATTCGTTAAATTTGTGTAACTCCAAAACAAGGTGTCACCATTGACACTGTTAGCGGGGTATAAGCTATTCGAAGCATTGTATGTTACATCTGGATCAAGTACAAGCTTCAACGTTCCTGAAACTGGATCACAACCAATATTGGAAACATTCGGAAATACATTGAATGGAATCATTGGTCGTACTACCCCAAGACTTCCCATGTATACAGAAGCATCTAAATCAGCACATTGCACAGCAAAATCAACATTCGTTTGTGGTAATGATGAAAATGTATACGACAATGGTGAACAAGCTGACGGTGGAAAAATGAAGGCATAAATACTGGGCAAACTCAAGGTATAACTTTGTAACCAAGATTCCTGCAACTGTCCATTATACGTCCCCGGTAATCCCGTATAAAACCCTGTTGAGTTCTGGTAGCTTCCACTTGTTGACGTGTACGAAGCACTCGCTCCGACCATGATGTTAGAAACAGCCATATCTCCTGAGTTAAACGTGCAGTCTGAATTGTTATCAATATAGACAGCTCCACTCACATTTCCATATGTACAAGGATTTGAAACGACTTCGTTTACAAAGACAATTGGATTATACAACGTATCCGGTCCTGATATGATTTTCCACAATTGAGTTGGAGCCACGGTGTTGATAACACCTCCTACAATCATATTATCACTCATAATTCCCCCATCAAACATGGTAGGAACAACCATCCAATTAGGAGTTCCAGAAGTATTTTCTTCGGCGTACATCAAATTTCCTGCCCAGTCAATAAATTTAACTGAATCACCTAAAAATGAATTTGAAATAGATGTTTGATGCGCTAGATTTATTGTTGACATACAATTGTTCTCATCATGAGAAAAGTTATATGTTCCAAAGTGATTGATGTCGCCATGAACTTGACTAATGACTGTTCCTGATGAAAACCAACAAAAGGATAAGAAAAGAAGGGCTATTTTCTTCATAGTAGTTGAGAATTAATTGTGTGTTTTTAATATAGGACGGCTAAAATTAGTGGGAGTTGCTTCATATTACGAACACTTTTGCGCTTGTCGAAATGATAGCAGGAGATTTGTGGGAGTTCTTAGTTAATCGTTAATATGACGTTCTGACTACCTCTTGGAATCTTTCGCTAACTGGGTGTATCAGATCAAATGTTCTGCTTAATTCCAAAAAAACCACCATTTTTCGTTTAGCATTGTATTCTTCATTGCTGATCAATGCTTGGTCTTTGAAGGCTACGAGTTTTTTTCAATTTTTCATCAAAAGGGATAGTTTCCAGTTCCTGAGTTTCTCTGTTGATTACAATTTCATTTCCCAGCAAATTGTTTTTTCATAGGCCTAAAATACGCGTTTCGACAAATTTTTTTGATTCTGTCAAATTTATTCAAAAGACCACTTTTCATTACCTTTGCAACTCAATTCGCAGGGGCTCCAAACAATGGGTGCCCCTTAACGGTTTTTACTCAATATGGAAATAAGTCACTTCTTACAACGCTTCAAACAACTCCAAGGACTCGACGAAACAGCTAATGCTCTGCAGCAAGCCGAAATGCGCATCCATTGGAAGGGATTGATCGGATCAGCGAAATCCTTGGCCGCGTCGTGCGTGGCGGAACAGGTTCCCGGACATCACCTGTTCATCTTGGAGGACAAAGAATCAGCAGCTTATTTCCTAAATGACCTGGAACAAGTGTATCCGGAAAACAAGCACATTTTGTTCTATCCGGCATCATACCGCACACCCTATCAATTGGAGGAAACGGATAATGCCAATGTGGTGGCAAGAGCCGAAGTGTTGGAGAAGATCAATTCAGGGAAGAACACCTGGGTGATCACCTATCCGCAAGCCTTGTTTGAACGTGTTCCTACCCAAAAGAAATTGTCCGAAAACACCATGCGCGTTGAACGCGGAAAAACCTATTCCATCGATTTCTTCAACGAACTGCTTTTGGAATACGGTTTTGAACGGGTAGATTTTGTGTATGAACCGGGGCAGTTCTCTATTCGAGGCGGGATTGTAGATATTTTCTCCTTCTCGCATGACGAACCATTTCGCGTGGAATTTTTCGGAGATGAGGTGGATTCGATCCGCACCTTCGATCCGGTTTCGCAACTTTCAGTGGCCAATCACATCCACTTTTCGATCGTTCCGAATGTGCAACGACAACTTGTTTTATCCGGGACAGGAACCTTTTTGGAATTCATTGGAAAACAAGCCACGATCTGGTTGGCCTCTAACGATTTGGTGAAGAATGCGTTGGAGAAAGACTACGAAAAGGCCGTGCGCATCCACGAGCAACTGCCTCAAAATACCGTAAAACATAGCTTGCCTTCGGAATTGTACATGCATCCTTCCGATTGGAAAGAACAAGTAGCTCGCCACAATATCATCGAGATCGGTCCGGAATACCATTTCAAGGCTTCGGAGGTGATTCAGTTTGAAACATTGCATCAACCTACATTCAACAAGGATTTCGATTTACTGAAGGATGATCTAATCGCCCGAAAACAGGCCGGAGCAACAAATTTGATCTTTTCCAATCAACCGAAACAGATCGAGCGGCTTTACCAGATCTTCGAGGACATCCGCCAGTCTGCGGACAAAGTCGGTGCAGAAGTGGATTTCAAGCCGGTCAATGTGGCGCTTCATGAAGGATTTATTCTTCCGAAATTGAAATTGGTATGCTACACCGACCATCAGATCTTCGAGCGTTATCACCGTTTCAAATTGAAAGAAGGATTCCGTCAGGCAAAACAAGCGTTGACCCTGAAAGAGATCTACAATTTGCAAAAAGGCGACTACGTAACACACATTGATCACGGTGTGGGACAATTCTCCGGATTGCAAACCATCGACGTGAACGGAAAACCTCAGGAAGCGATCCGATTGGTCTACAGAGATGGAGATGTATTGTATGTGAGCATTCACTCCCTGCACCGCATTTCGAAGTTTACCGGAAAGGATGGACAGGCTCCGAAGATGAATAAGCTCGGTACGCAAGCCTGGGCAACACTGAAACAAAAGACCAAGAAAAAGATCAAGGAATTGGCCTTCGACTTGATCCAACTATACGCAAAACGCAAAAGTCAACCGGGATTTGCGTTTTCACCAGACACGTACCTGCAAAACGAATTGGAAGCTTCCTTCATGTACGAGGATACTCCCGACCAGTTGAAAGCCACACAAGCTGTTAAAGAGGACATGGAGAAATCCACGCCGATGGATCGTTTGGTGTGTGGAGATGTTGGTTTTGGAAAAACGGAAGTAGCTATTCGCGCTGCTTTCAAAGCGGTAACAGATAGCAAACAAGTGGCGGTTTTGGTTCCAACAACGATCTTATCGCACCAGCACTACCGCACCTTTAAAGAGCGCTTGAAGAACTTCCCGTGTAAGGTGGATTACATCAACCGTTTCAAATCGGCGAAGGAAGTCACGGAAACCTTGAAGAAAGTTGCCAGTGGCGAGATCGATATTCTTGTAGGAACCCACAAGATCGTGAGTGAAAAAGTGAAGTTCAAGGATTTGGGCTTGATGATCATCGATGAGGAGCAAAAGTTTGGTGTAGCGGTTAAAGACAAATTGAAAACCCTGAAAACAACCGTCGATACCTTAACGCTAACAGCAACACCAATCCCGCGAACGCTGCAATTTTCTTTGATGGGTGCACGCGATCTGAGTATCATCAATACGCCGCCACCAAACCGTCAACCGGTTTTGACCGAGGTGATCACCTTCAATGAGGAACAGATCCGCGATGCGATAGCCTATGAAGTGAGTCGGGGAGGACAGGTGTATTTCGTGCATAACCGTTTGGCAAACATTCGAGAAGTGGCCGGAATGATCTCGCGTTTGTGTCCGGGAGTGCGCGTGGCGATCGGTCACGGACAAATGGATGGAAAACAGCTGGAGAAGATCATGATGGACTTCATTCAGGGAGAATATGATGTACTTTTGGCAACTACGATCATCGAGTCAGGAATCGACATTTCGAATGCAAATACGATTTTGATCAACGACGCCAATAATTTCGGGTTGAGCGATCTGCACCAGTTGCGCGGTCGCGTTGGACGCTCCAACAAAAAAGGATTCTGTTACCTGATCGCGCCGCCATTTAGCATGATCACTACCGAAGCCCGCAAGCGTTTGGAGGCCTTGGTGCAATTCTCCGATCTGGGTTCCGGATTCAACATCGCCATGAAGGATCTGGATATTCGCGGAGCAGGAAACTTGTTGGGAGGAGAGCAAAGTGGATTCATTTCCGAGATCGGATTCGAGATGTACCAGAAGATCCTGAACGAGGCCATGGACGAATTGAAGGAAGAAGAGTTCAAGGATCTGTACGAAGACCGCAATACCGAATCGATGGGTCATTTCTTCGTAAAAGATTGTGTGCTGGAAACCGACTTCGAGTTGCGCATCCCGGAAGATTACGTGAACAACGTTGCGGAGCGTTTGAGCATCTATCAGGAATTGGATGGCTTGTCCACCACAGAAGAACTGGAGCAACATAAACAACAATTGATCGATCGTTTTGGTCCGTTGCCACGTGTGGTGAAAGAATTGTTCCGTTCCTTCGAATTGCGTTGGTTGGCGCAGGAGATTGGTTTCGAACGCATGGTGATCAAAAGCGGAACGATGATCGGTTATTTTGTGAGTAATCCGCAATCTAAATACTACGATTCCACGAATTTCACGCGTGTGTTGAGCTATGTGCAAACAGCGCCGAAGGACTGTAAAATGAGCGAAAAGAACGACCGTTTGCGCTTGATCTACAGTAATGTGATGAACATGGATCAGGCATTTGAGCGCTTACGAGAGGCGGTTCAATAAACGGTTGTAAATGAAGACCGATTTAAACGTAAAAATGATGATAATTTGAAGTATAACTTAAAATAATCATGATAATTAGAAGTACGACTTAGAATATTTTTATATTTTTAGGGGAAATAGTTCGAGATGTACTCTAGGTTACAACATTTTATAGGAAGTGAAAGCGAAAGCTTATTTCTTTGGGGGGCAAGACAAACGGGGAAAAGCACATTACTAAAAGGCGCATTTTCAAATGCTCAAGTATATGATCTTTTACTGAGTGAGGTTTATGATAGATTGCTTCGAAATCCGGAGATTATCCGTCAAAATTGCCTGGCTCAACCTCATGTTAAATTGGTAATTATTGATGAAATTCAACGATTACCTCAACTTTTAAATGAAATCCATTGGTTATTAGTAAACACGGATGTACGATTCGTATTGACAGGGTCAAGTCCGCGTAAAATAGTTCGAACGGAAACAAATTTGTTAGGTGGTCGTGCATTGACTTATTATCTTTTACCCTTAACATCAAGAGAAATTCCTGATTTTGATTTAATCCGAGCACTGAATCACGGGTTACTACCAAGACACTATATAAGTGCAAACCCAACAAAATTACACGCGGCTTATGTAGGCAATTATTTGCGCGATGAGATCATACAGGAAGCGCGAATTCGAAATATTAATGCATTCAATGATTTTCTAAGAAGCGCCTCTTTCAGTAATGGTGAAATGGTGAATTATTCTTCGATAGCAGCTGAATGTGGTGTTTCATCGAATACCGTAAAAGAATATTATCATCTTTTGGAAGAAACATTATTAGGAAATTTTGTGCCAGCCTTTCAAAAAAAAGCAAAACGAAGAATCATACACGCGCCAAAATTTTACTTTTTCGATCTCTGCATTGTGAATCATCTGATGGGCAGAAAAAACATTCGTTCTGGGACAGAACAATTCGGTGCAGCATTTGAACATTTTATTTTTATGGAAATCCGTGCGCATTGTTTATACAGTGGGTTGGACTATCCGATTAATTACTGGCGAACAACCTCTGGCTTTGAAGTAGATTTTATACTGAACAATGAAATTGCAATAGAAGTAAAATCTTCCGATAAAATTAATGATCGTCATTTAAAAGGTCTGAAAGCGTTTCATGAGGAATTCAATCCGAAACATTCAATATTAGTTTGCAATGAGCCTTTACCTCGACAAATAGGCGCCATTCTGGTTTTACCCTGGCAACTATTTTTAGACCGCTTGTGGGGTGGAGATTTTATCGAATAACTAAATGAAGACTAACATGGATCAGGTATTTGAGTAATTGCAGGAAGTGGTGAACCCAAAAGACTAGGTTTGATTAAGGGTATAATCAATTATTTCGACCGTTAAAACGTTTGGGTAGGGATAGTCGCAGTTTTTTGTGTTTATTTGGACGAGTCAATTGATCCATATGCTAAAAATTCTACCTCTGTCTATCGTCCTGATTCTTTTACAATCAAGTTTTGCTCAGGAAAAACGCATTTGTAGCGCACCTTCTCCGGATCTTGGGGCGCTCAAGGAGCTACAGAAAACACTTAATTCATCTCAGAAATCCACAGAATTAAAAGTTTTCCCCGTGGTTTTTCACGTGCTTCATGTTTATGGATCGGAAAATATTTCGGCTGTTCAGATCCAAGATGCCATGTCTTGGTTGAATCGCGATTTTCAAATGTTAAATGCAGATTTGGGTGATGTGCTTGCTCCGTTCGATACGATCATTGGAAATACCAATTTTGAGTTTCGTTTAGCAACCAGAGATCCAAATGGAAACCCCACAGATGGAATAGATCGGATCTATTCACCGTTGACTGATAATGCAACAGATTTTTCACGGATCAACGTTTGGGATCCTTCGAAGTACATCAATATATGGACGGTGAATTCCATTCAAAGCAACGGAATTGCGGCGTTCACAACGAATCCTTTCACGTCTGATTCTTTGTGTAATCCTGGAATTGTCATAATACATAATTACCTCGGAACAATCGGAACCGGAATGCCTGCCGTCAAACATTTCTTTACCCATGAAATGGCGCATTATTTTGGATTGTTTCATTTATCGGAAAACGAGAATGGTCCGGTGAGTAACAATGATTGCGGATATTCCGATGGAATTCTAGATACGCCACATCAAACAAATATTTACGCTTGTTTTCAAGGCATGAACTCATGCAATGACTCCCTTTATCAAGAAAGTTTCGATTATTGGGGTTACGATGCACCAGATAACGAAGAGAATTTTTTAGCGATTAATTACTGCGGTCGTATGTTTACCAAACTTCAAGCGTTGACCATGCGCGGAATAGCAGAAAGCCCTTTATACAACAGAAGTCAACTTTGCTCGGAGGCCAACCTTATCGCAACTGGAACATTGGATTCGACTGCGTTCGTACCCTTTGCTAACGCCAATTTCGCCCCTCAAAGCCGTTCGGTGTGTGCAGGCGACTCTTTGGTTTTACTTCCTGAAATGAGTAGTATTTCTGCGCAGTATCAATGGTCTTTTCCAGGTGGAAGTCCGGCAACTTCAAGTCAAGTTTCCCCAAAGGTTGCATATAGCACGCCGGGCTTTTACGATATTACTCTCACAGTTATAACGCCTAGTGGAAGCGACACAAAGATCATTTCCAATGCTATTTATGTTTCTGGCAATTGGGCAGAATTTAACGGTCCTACCGTGCAAGATTTTGATTCGCCTCCTTTTTGGTGGTTTACACACAATCCGACGGCAAACAGTAATCAATTTGCGTTGATGCCTGCAGGCGGTGTTTCCAATTCAGGATGTTACAAATTGAATAATTCTTGGATCGATGCAGATACATGTCCATCATCCAATCAATTGACGGGCTCCAAAGATTATCTGATCTCTCCTGCTTTTGATTTGCGTTATACAAGTAGTGTCAGTGTGCATTTCGATTATGCTTTTGGCGCTTCAAGCATCACAAGCGGTTCAATTCCGGAGGTTTTAAAGGTGTATGCATCACGGGATTGTGGCAAGACCTGGACCTTACGCAAAACGATTTCGGATACGGCTTTGGTAACCTCTCTGGCGGCTTCAGGAACTAATTTTGAACCCAATTCCAACCAATGGAAGACAGCAACTTTTTACTATCCCACGTCTGCACTTGATGCGAAAACACGATTTCGGTTCGAGTTTTTGTCGTCTAATCAATCCAACAATTTCTACTTAGATAATTTTCGAATCGACGGGACACTGACTGTTTCTGAAAATGAATCTGCACAGGTTTCCATTTCGCCCAATCCGCTACGATCAGGATCAGAACTGCGAATCGCTACGAATTTAGCAGATGAGCCAATGACTGTAAGGATATTCGATCTTTCCGGAAAAGAGGTACATGTTTCACAACAAGCTGCGGCAAACACTTCAGGTAACGATATTCAGATTAACGTTAGACCAGGAATGTATCTATTGCGCATTCAGCAAGGATCAACTTTTTTCACCGAACGACTTGTAGTAGAATAAAAAACCCCATCTTTTCAGACGGGGTTGGTTTTATAGAATATCGTCGAGCGATTTCTTGCTGTTGTAATAACTCATGAGTTCGTTGCGGTTTCCATCGAAATAATCTTCCAACAAGGTTTCCGCTAGATAATCGCGGTATGCGGCTTTAGCCACTTTTGGAATGTACAGATGTCCACGACCCACTTCTTTGTGGCGTACGAACTTCTTTTTCTCCAGGATACGAACGATCGTTGAAACCGTATTGTATGCAGGCTTCGGATCCGGATATAATGCCAGAATTTCCTTCACGCTTGCTTTTTCCAGTTTCCACAAGCGCAACATGACCTTTTCTTCAGCAGGGGTTAATCGCTCCATGTCTATCAGATTTTCAACTTCGCGCGCAATTCTTTCGGCAAACCATCTTTGTGTAAGTACACGTTGATCGTTTTCAAACGGAAGTAATGCTCAGAAACATACAAATATCCTTGAGGCATGTTTTCAGTTCCCCATGAGTTCTTCACCAAGAAGTAACGCGTACCATTCTGATCTTTGTACATTCCCACAATGTGCATTCCATGGTCATCGGTAGTCACTTTTTCATCGTAACCTTTCTGACGCATTTCTTGTGTTACCTTCAATTCTTTTACAGGCTCTAAAAACGCATTCGAAACGCGTTCCGCACCAGCATTGTTGAACGACTTGTTGTCGCGACCACGAACTTGAATGGTTGATGGATCTTCCGGAACAACCGCAATCCCTTGGCGGAAGTTAAATCCTCTTTCGCTAACGTCTGCGCCCCATGCCAAGGTATATCCGTTCTTCAAGGCATTTTCAACTACAGTTACCATGTCTTCCATTGGCACATTGTAGCTGTCTCCCCATGTCCAGTTATCCGGAATCGCGATCTCACATGTTTCGTAGAACGGATCGTTCGTGAAAGAAGTGATCGACACGTAATCGTTCATTTTTAGACCCAATGATTCGGCATAGGTCTTTGGCGTGTATTTTTTGCCGTTATAGGTAAATTCCGTGATGTCTTTTCCTAAATACGCATCCAAAATACCGTTGAAAGCCACTTTCCATTCGCTACCAATTCCTTCTCCTTTTTGTACTTGAGCCAAAATGGTTTGCATGAATGAGTTCAACACCGAGAACAATTCTTCGTGGTCGTATGCTGTTTTTCCGTTCAATCCGGTGTAAACGTCTTGTGGTACGATCCCATAACGCTTGATCACCCAAGGAATGTCATGAAAAGCTCCACCTTCACCAAAATTCGTTTTTCCATCCATGCGAATGAAACGATCAGCTTTTGCCTCGTACGCCTTACGCACAATGTACATCACCGAAAGGTTACTTGGGTTCTTCACGCCCATGCGGATCAATTCAGATTCGAAGAAGGAAAGTGACGAGAAACTCCAACAAGTTCCGGTCATTCCTTGATCTTGAACGGGAGTGGCATCCAAATGATAAACCTTTGTAAATTGATATTTGCTGTCTGGTGCATTGGTCACGGTTTGCGCTCCGGATAAGAACGAAACCACCAATCCAATTGCCAAAAGAGTTCTTTTCATGTGTGGGAATTTTCGACTAAGTTACAATTTTCGTGTTATTACAAACTTGTCTAGATGAGCGAAAAACGTCTCCCTGGCATGCATTTCACCACCCCTTTGAATTCAAGTCCCAATAATTGACTGGATACAGCACTGACAGCTTGTTCTGCCAAATACGCGATCGCATCCACGGACAATTCCGATTCTTGCTTCAAAATACGTACGATCCGTTGCTCTGCTTCATTCAGATCCACAAACAGTTGGCGTTGTGTGACAGCGACGGGTTTTACTCCCCAATTCATTTCCTTCACCAGATCGGCAGCTGAAACGATCAAACGAGCTTTGTCTTCGCGGATCAGTTTATTACATCCCTTGGAAGCAGCGCGGGTGACATCACCCGGAAAGGCAAATACATCGCGGTTGTAATCCTGTGCCAATTGTGCTGTAATCAACGAGCCGCCTGTTTCTCCGCTTTCCACTACAATGGTGGCATCAGCCAGACCAGCTACAATGCGATTGCGCATCGGGAAGTGCGGCGGTTCCGGTTTTTGCATCGGGATGAATTCCGAGATCAAGCCCCCGTTTTCCATCATCTTTTTGGCCATGCTGCGATGTGCTGCCGGATACATGTAGTCAAAACCATGTCCGAGTACGCCCCAAGTAGGCAGTTGATGTTTCAATGCTGCCCGATGGGCAAAGCCGTCTATTCCTGCTGCCATCCCACTAACAACCGTGACCTTGTGTGCCGTTAAATCTGCAATCAATTCCTCGGTTATCTGTTTTCCATACGCGGTTGCGTTCCGCGTTCCAACAACGGCAATGCTGTGTTCCGGATTCCAATCGATATTTCCCTGTGCGTACAGGAGTAGGGGTGCGTCTTCACAATTTTTCAAACGGCGCGGATAGGACTCATCGGTGAAAAACACGGTTTGCACCTGTCGCTGTTCCAATCCAGCTACAATTTGGTCTGCAGCTACCAAGGCTTCAACACGCTGTCTGAATGAGATGCTGTCAGGAGGAATTCCCGGTATTTTCGCAAGATTCAACTGTTTTTCACTGAAAAAAGCTTCCAAATCTGAAAAATGGGCGATGATCGTTCGGGCGCGTCTGCTTCCGATTCCACTTAAAAGTGTTAGACCAATCTGATGGTGTAAGGTTGTAAAGTTCAAAAGAAAATGTATTTTGGTCTCTTGAATTTACAACAAAAGATCATTATGAAGCAACTACTACTCCTGCTTTTTTGCATCCCTTTTGCACTTTTTTCACAACAACTAAAGGGAGTAGTGATAGATGATGAAACGGATTTGCCTGTTCCGTTCGCGCAGGTTCAAACGCTACAGGCCAGTGGTACGATCACCAATGAACAGGGTGAATTTGTATTGGCACTTGCGGCGCTCCCGGTGAAATTGATCATTAGCGCAGCGGATTATCAAACAGATACCGTTGAGATCAACACGTGGAATGTGCGCCTGCGCTTGCGTGCGATCGAAGCAGAAGAGATCGGCATGGTGGTGGTTGCAGCTTCACGCAGAAAACAAGCGGTAGAGGAAGTGCCGATATCGTTGGAAATCATCAAGCCGGATCTGATCGCTAACAAAGGAATTACCGATTTGGAGCAAGCTGTAGATCAAGCTCCCGGCGCTTATGCCATGGATGGACAGATCTCGATTCGCGGAGGAAGTGGATTTTCTTACGGTGCCGGAAGTCGCGTGTTGGTGTTGTGGAACGAGGTGCCCTTGCTTTCCGGGGATGCAGGAGATACGAAATGGAATTCCATTCCGATCGAACAGGCACAGCAGATCGAGATCATCAAAGGAGCTTCTTCGGTTCTTTACGGAAGTGGCGCTTTGAACGGAATGGTTTCACTGATTGAGCGCGAGCCAAGTCCGGAAGCCGCTTTTTCAGCGCGTTATCAAACAGGAATTTACGACAATCCGCGCCGCGCTTCCTTGAAGTGGTGGGACAAAAATCCGATGCAGCATCAGGCAGACGCCACGTTCAGCAAGCAATTCAATCGGGTAGGGCTCAATATTGGTGCCTATGGTTTTACCAGCGATGGATACCGGCAGGGCGAAACGGAGGATCGCGTGCGCTTCAATGGTACGATCAGTTGGAAACCGGCAAAGATCGATAAATTGAAGTTGAGCTTGGGTTGGAATGCACAAATGCAGAAAACCGGCAATTTCATCATTTGGGCTAGCGATACTTTTGCGTATCAACCGGCCGGAGGGGCCGATACGTCGGTTGCAGGCTCTACATTAACCTACAATCGAGGACAGCGTTTAACGATAGATCCAAGCGCCAAGTATTTTGATAAATACGGGAACCGTCATCAATTGCGCTCCCGTTTGTATTACATCGACAACCGAAATTTCACCAATCTAGCCCAAAGTTCCAATTCACAGGTGTACTATGGCGATTATCAATTCCAGCGTTCTTTTGGTAAACAACCGTTCGTGGTTACGGCCGGAACGTCTGCCATTCGCAGTGTTGTGAATTCTAATCTTTTTGGTGATCACTACTCGAATAATTTTGCGGGGTATTTGCAATTGGAAAAAAAGTGGAAGAAACTAGATGTCACCGCCGGGGTGCGTGCAGAGTATTTTGAAATGGATGGTAGAGCCGTTGATTCTTCCGGCAAAAAAGTGATGCCTATCTTCCGTACCGGAGTACATTACGCCCTTTTCAAGTACACGCATTTGCGGGCATCCTACGGTCAAGGAGTGCGCTACCCAAGTGTAGCGGAGCGCTATACGCAAACTGCGGTTGGTTCTTTGTTGATCTTCCCGAATCCGAATTTGCAACCGGAAACCGGACAAGCGGTGGAGTTCGGGATCAAGCAAGGCGTCAAGATCAAAAACTGGAAAGGATATCTGGATGCTTCTGTTTTCTTGAACCAGTATAAGAACATGATGGAGTTTACGTTCGGGAACTACAAACCGGATTCCATTCCTTATTCCTTCAATCCAAATGATCCCGGATATCCGTTGAAATGGTTGGGTTTCAGAGCTGAAAATGCAGAAGAGGCGCGCATCACCGGTTTTGAATTCTCCATGGCGGGGGAAGGAAAGATAGGACCGGTTATGGTGCAAACATTAATGGGTTACACCTACATGAATCCGATAGCTTTAAATATTGATTCTGCTTACAAAACTACGTTTTCAGACACATCCACGAACATGTTGAAATACCGTTTTCGCCACATGGCCAAAGCCGACGTGCAATTGCTTTGGAAAGGGTTCAGTTTGGGCGGATCGATGCGCATGAACAGTTTTATGCAGAACATTGATGCTACTTTTGAAAATGGTGTTTTGGGTCAGCAGATCCTGGTAGGTTTAAAAGAGTATCGCGCGGAGAACAATGGGATCAATTTGGTTTTCGATGCGCGCGTAGGTTACGAGTGGAAAAAGCATTATAAAGTGGCGTTCATCATCAACAATTTGGCAAATGCGGAATACACAACCAGACCTGGAGATGTGCAGGCGCCGCGCACATTTTTGATGCAGATCAGTTACAAATTGTAGGCTGATTTTTCGAGTGATTTTGTGATTTTGCCTTTTTGCCATATGGCAAAAAAGGGTCATTTTTTAGAAAAAAAAGTAACGATAATCCGTGCCTTCGCCGGCCCTACAACCGCTGCCAAAGCCTCTTCGTTTTGTTCTTTCACGCGTTTCACGGATTTAAACGCCTTGATCAAATCTTGAACGGTCTTGTCACCAACGCCCGGAATTTCTTGCAGTTCGTTCGTGATCGCACCTTTGCTCCTGCGGTTGCGGTGATGCGTGATCCCAAAACGGTGTGCCTCATTGCGCAAATGTTGGATCACCTTCAATGTTTCTGAGCGTTTATCCAAATACAGCGGCAAACTGTCGCCGGGATAAAACAACTCTTCCAAACGTTTTGCAATGCCAATGATCGCCACTTTTCCACGCAAGTTCAACTTTTCCAAGGCCTCCAATGCGGCGCCCAACTGACCTTTTCCGCCATCGATGATGATCAATTGTGGCAAGGCTTGCTTTTCCTCGATCAAACGGTGGTATCTGCGATAAACAACTTCGCGCATGGTAGCAAAATCATCCGGACCTTCCACGGTTTTGACATTGAAATGGCGGTAATCTTTCTTACTGGGTTTGGCATCTTTGAAAACCACACAAGCCGAAACCGGATGCGTTCCCTGAATGTTCGAGTTGTCAAAACATTCGATATGTCTTGGTAATTCCTTTAACCGCAGATCTTTCATCATGGTCTCCAAAATGCGATTCGTATGGCGTTCCGGATCTTTGATCTTTTCCTGCTTTAATTTTTCTAAGCGATAAAACTTGGCGTTGCGCAAGGAAAGTTCCACCAACGCTTTCTTGTCTCCGCGTTGTGGTGCAAAAAACCGGTAACCTTCCATTTCCCAATCAATTGGGTTTTCAACGAGAATTTCCTTCGCTACACTTGAGAAACGATCCCGCAATTCCGGCAATACATACGTGATGATATCTTCCGGCTCTTCATCCAGTTTGCGTTGCACTTCCAAGGTAATGCCGTGCACAATGGCGCCATTATTTACCACCAGGTAATTCACAAAAACGAGCTCGCCGTCCTCAACCAAGGTCAGCACATCTACTTCGTGAATGGTAGGAGAAACAACGGTTGATTTGGCCTTGTAGTTTTCCAAAATAGCGATACGCGTTTTCAGCAGTTGTGCCTCCTCGAAACGAAAGGCTTCTGCGTGCTCCAGCATCAGCTTTTTCAGCTGCGCGATCACACTGGAAATATCGCCTTTTAATATTCCTTGGATCTGTTCGATGTATTCATTGTATTCCTGAACCGTTTGTTTTTTTTCGCAGGGACCCAAACATTTTCCGATATGGAATTCTAAACAAACACGGTAGTCGTATTTTTCAATCTTGTTGGCACTGAGATCCAATGAACAGGTGCGCAGCGGAAACAACTCGCGGATGAGGTCCAGAAGTGCGTGCATGATCCTTCCGCTGGGATAAGGACCAAAATACTGCGAACCATCTTTGATCATTTGTCGGGTGCTGAAAACCCGCGGAAACGCTTCTTTTCGAATACAGATCCACGGATAGGTCTTGTCATCCTTTAACTGGATGTTGTATTTCGGCTGATATTTCTTGATGAGGTTGTTCTCCAACAACAAGGCATCCATTTCCGTATCCACCACGATGTACTGAATGTCAGCGATCCGTTTTACTAACAAAAGGGTTTTGCCGGAATCATGTTGTTTGGTGAAATAGGAATTGACCCGTTTTTTGAGGTTTTTAGCCTTGCCGACATACAGGATAGTACCGTTTTTATCGAAATATTGATACACGCCCGGTTTTTCCGGAAGTGTGCGCAATTTGATATCCAGTTCCTGTGATCCCGATTTCATGTGTGTAAAATTAGCCAATTCAAGTGATACGGCTGTGGCTCATTGTTTGTAAGTTCAATGAGAGGCTTCCATTAAAAAAACTTATTTTTGTAAAAAATCTGCCATGAAACGAATTGTTTTTACCCTTATCACAGCACTTAGTTTGAGTTCATTGCTTACCAATTGTAATACCAACAAAGAATTGGGGAGTGGGTTCAATTTGTTCACCATTGATCAAGATCGACAATTGGGAGCACAAGTGGCTGCTGAGATCGACGGGAACACAAAGGAATATCCTTTACTCGATAGTGCTTCCAATAAAGAAGTGTATGCGTATTTGTATAAAATTCGAAACAACATCTTGAACAGCGGAAAAGTGAAGCACAAAGACGATTTCGCGTGGCGTTTGCGCATCATTCACGATGATTCTACCCTGAATGCCTTTTGTACACCCGGAGGATATATTTACGTCTACACCGGGATCATGAAATTCTTGGATAACGAAGCACAATTGGCGGGAGTTCTGGCACACGAGATCGCGCATGCGGATTTTCGCCATTCTACGCGACAAATGACAAAAGTGTACGGAGTACAAACCTTGATCGGTATTATTGCCGGAAATCGGGAAATGATCGGGCAAGTAACCACAGCGATCATTGGGTTGCGCTTTTCACGGGAACATGAATCAGAGGCGGATCACGGATCCGTAACGTATCTGTGTCCGACGCCTTACCAAGCGGATGGGGGCGCTGGTTTCTTCGAAAAACTAACCGCTGCTGGCACTACGCGTGTTCCGGAATTCTTGAGCACGCACCCAAGTCCGGATGGACGTATTGAAGCGTTCCATAATTACAAATACGAAATGGGCTGTCAGGGAACGGCCGATTACGCAAGTGTTTATAAACAAATGGTAGCCAAACTACCGAAGTGATTTATGCAATTATTCCTTGAAGACGGAAGTTACATTTTGATGAACGAAGGGATGGATATTTCCATCCCTTTGCGCGCTGCCTCGGATAATCCGACAGCTTGGTATGTTTCTCCACCGCGCATGGAACCTGTTCGTGCCAATGGTTGGGTAGGCGCTGTTGCCGAAGGAGGATCCGTAAATTTTCGCGATATCTATTTCAATCCGCATGGTCACGGAACGCATACCGAATGTTTGGGGCACATCACACCGGAAATTCATTCGGTGAATGGCATGTTGAAGAAGTTGTTTTACAAAACGATCGTTGTTAGCGTAACGCCGATCCAGAGACAACACGCTGATGGATCCATGGATCATGTGATCACCCGCGAAGCATTGGAACCATTGCTTTCTGGAATGCGCACCGAAGCGTTGGTGATCCGAACGCTTCCGAATGAATCAAATAAATGCTCCAGACAGTATTCTGAAACTAATCCGGTGTATTTGGACACAGACACGATCGATTTGCTGAATGCGTGCGATGTTCAACATGTATTGATCGACACACCTTCTGTGGACCGCGAAAAGGATAACGGCGAACTGGCATTTCATCACGCGTTTTGGGGTGTTCCCGGAAATGAGCGCTTCGATCGCACCATTACCGAGATGATCTTCGTAGACGACATGGTGAAGGATGGCGAATATTTGCTGAATCTGCAAACTGCTCCGTTTGAAAACGATGCTTCACCCAGCAGACCGGTCCTTTATCCGATCCATAGAAATCAGGAGGAAGTTTAACACAACAAAAAGAAAATGAACATCGTGGCGCATTATTTGTCGTCATATTTTACATTTGCAAAAAAACACACAGCATGAGAGTATTTCTAGGTTTGGCTTTTGTAGCATTGTTGGTTTCCAGTTGTGGAACGATGGTACCATACACGGACTCGTTGAAAGATCAGTTCGACCTATCACCTGAAAACTTGGTGAAAGTGCAGTTTTATACGTCTGCCAATGTGATCTTGGAGAAAAGCAGTAGCTCCGGAAATCAAACAACCGGAAACGATGGTACCTTGGTTTCCAATACCAGTTCCACACAAGAACGTGTGATCATACCAAAAAACACGCCGGGACGTTTCGAGAAATTGGGAGCAAATAACGAGATCATTGTGCGTTTCGAAGTAGGAAACGGAAAAACCCTGAGCTTTGCCACTCGTCCGACTCAAACAAATGGACGTTACTACCTGGTGGCAGACTGGAAACAGAATGGTGGAACGGTAGAATACGGCAATACGACCTACAACGTTCAATCAGGTGGAAGTTCATCCTATTTGGTTGTAAAACAGCGTAAATTGGCGCGTAAAAAACGCAAGGACAGAATCGTGAAAGGAATGAAGGTTTAATCCGATCTACAGAACGATATAAACAAGGGGCATCCAAACGATGTCCCTTTTGTTTTTGCTATATTTGTCCATTATGACAACGTTTCTGACAGAGAATTATGCCGTTTGGAAATCGCTCCACATCATTTTTGTGGTAAGCTGGTTTGCCGGACTATTCTACATGGTGCGCTTGTTCATTTATCATACGGAAGCCAATTCAAAATCCGAGCAGGAAAAACAGATCTTACAACAGCAATTTAATGTGATGCAGTGGCGCTTGTGGTACATCATCACAACTCCGGCCATGATATTGACTGTGCTGTTTGGAACCCTAATGTTGCTCGCAAATCCGACCTTGTTGGAATTGCCGTGGATGCATCTCAAACTGGGTTTTGTCGTTATCCTACTTGTGTACCATTTTTTATGTCAGGGTTTGATGAACAAACTCAAGCATGGAACCAGTAAATGGACCTCCGGACACTTGCGGATCTGGAATGAAGTAGCAACACTCTTGTTGGTTGCGATCGTATTTTTGGTAGAATTGCAATCAACCCTGGGTTGGATTGGCGGTATCGTTGGATTTTTTGGAACCGGTATCGCATTGATGCTGGGAATTCGTTTGTATAAAAAACTTAGAAAACAATAATTATGGCTTTTGAAAACATTTTGGTAGAGCAAAAAGGACACATTCAGATCATTACGATCAACCGTCCAAATCAATTGAACGCGTTAAACAAACAAACGATCGCTGAATTGAATGAAGCTTTGCGCACAGCGGATGCAGATGCAGGTACGGGTGTGGTTATTTTGACCGGATCGGGAGAAAAGTCTTTCGTGGCTGGTGCGGACATCAAGGAATTTGCTGATTTTGATGTGAATCAAGGGAAAGAACTAGCAGCGAAAGGTCAGGAATTGTTGTTCTCGTTCATTGAAAACATGGGAACGCCGGTGATTGCTGCCGTGAATGGATTTGCACTTGGCGGTGGCTTGGAATTGGCTATGGCCGCCCACATCCGATTGGCTTCTAACAATGCTAAATTGGGCTTGCCGGAAGTTTCTTTGGGTGTAATTCCGGGTTACGGAGGAACGCAGCGTTTGGCACAATTGGTTGGTAAAGGAAAAGCAAACGAAATGATCTTTACAGCCGGAATGATCACGGCTGATGAAGCCTTAACATGGGGATTGGTCAATCACGTGTGCGCTCAAGAAGAATTGATGGAATTGGCCGAAAAAATGGCGGGTAAGATCTTGAATAATTCCGCGACAGCGATCGCTTCGGCTATTCGTTCCGTGAATGCGCTTTACAGCAAAGGTGGACAGGCTGGATTCGATACGGAAGTGGAAGAGTTCGGGAAATGCTTTGGAACCGCCGATTTTAAAGAAGGAACAGGCGCATTCCTGGAAAAACGCAAGCCAAATTTCAGAAGCTAGGATTTGAATCCGCTGAAAAAGCTGCTGGGGCAAACAGC